>CAYPCK010000252.1:0-4607 GCA_964409185.1 uncultured Anaerolinea sp.
CAGGATCACCTTCGGCGGTCTCGCAATGACACTTGTCTCACGATTTTATGGAAAGGCAAACATGGACTTTGCAACCCTATTTCAATATGCATTCGACAAAGTGATCGAAACATTTTCGAACAACTGGTTCCTGCTTTTACTCAGCATCCTCGCCAGCGCGGCGATCAAAGCCTACGTGGATGACGCGGCAGTCTCGCGCTTCCTGCGGCGCAACACGAAGAACAGCGTGCTCTTATCCACGGGGGTTGCGGTTGCCACGCCGCTGTGCTCGTGCGGCACGACAGCCATCGTGCTCGGCATGATGGCATCCACCATTCCGTGGGCGCCGATCGTGGCGTTCCTCGTCGCCTCGCCGCTCACCTCGCCGCAGGAATTGTTCTACAGCGCGGGATTGTTCGGATGGAAATTTGCCATGGCATTTTTCGCCGCATCCATCATGCTGGGACTGGCCGGCGGTTCCATCGCAGGGCTGGCTGATTCACGCGGCTGGCTGTTGAACCAAGCCCGCATGACTCCATCCGCCTCCCCATCGTTCTCCCTCGCCTTCGCCAGCGGACCCGCGCCGCTAGGCTTGCCCGTCCTCGCGCCCGTTGCCGCGCCTTCAAAACGATCCATCACGTTGCAGATATTCTTCCGCGAAGCGTTCGATGTGAGTAAAAAACTACTCCCTCTCTTCATCGGGTTCACATTCCTGGGCTACCTGCTGAACGGGCTGATCCCTGCCGAATGGATCACGCGCTTGTTCGGCTCGGGTAATGCCTACAGCGTTCCGCTTGCCGCGACGCTCGGCTTGCCGTTTTACATCAGCACCGAAGCCTCCCTGCCGCTAGTGCGCGCCATGCTCGATGGCGGGATGAGTCAAGGCGCTGCGCTCGCGTTCTTGATCACCGGCGCGGGCACATCGCTTGGGGCGATCGGCGGCGCGCTTACCATTGCCCGCTGGCGCGTGATCGCCATCGTCATCGGCACTTTATGGGTCGGCTCTATCGTGGTTGGGATTTTGTATAACGCATTCCTGGCGTGAACCAACACAGCCCGGAAAAAAAGCAGGCTGGCGATTAACCGCCAGCCTGTTGATCATTTTTCTGTCGTTTTTTCTTGTCGCTGCGCGAGGGCTTGGGGCGAACCGGGCTGGTGATGTTCTGCAGGGTGTCGATGTCGGGCAGGATCACATCCACATCGCGGATGGCGCGGACGAGGTAGCCGGAAAGCCCCACGAGCGTCCCCGCCATGCCGCACAGGAAGATCATCAACCCATACCCAGACCCCGGGCCGGTGCCGACGATCCAACCGAAATATTTCACCAGTTGACCGCCCTCCGCCATGGCAGGCTCAAAAATCCCCTGGCCGAGGAAACCCGCCACAAGCGGCGTCAGCGGAATCATGGCTTGCGCCATAAACTCACTGGCGGCGAAGACGCGTCCCTGCACATCGGGGGGCACCTTGGTTTGCAGGAAGGAATCCAGCGACACGTTGACGACCGGCTCGAAAGCCGCGTCCACGATGGCGGCGATGACCCAAAAAATTACCAGTTGACCGATGCCAAGCAGGGTGAGTCCGAAGAGGCTCGAAAGCACCCAGCCCAGGATGATGGCGCGGACCGGGCGGCGAATCCCGCCGAGGGTGGTGAGGGCAATTCCCACGGCGAGAGAAGCGAATGCCGCCAGCGCTTGCGCAGTCCCTGCCGAACTCGTGTCGCCGCCGGTACGCAACGATACCATGGTCAGTAACGAAGTCACCGAGAGCGCCACGCCGGAGAAAAAGTTACCAAAGAAAAAGATGAGTTGCAATCCCAACAGGCCGGGGCGTTGCAAAATATAGCGGATGCCGAACATCGCCTCTTTGAAAAAACCGTGTTGTGCCTGTTCTCCTTCACGGGTGTGCGGGGTCATTGGAATATCGACGATCAGCAACGCCATGATGGAGATCACATACGAGAGCAGGTTGACGACCAGGATGCCCGCCAGCCCAAGGGAGCGAAACAGGAACACGGCGAGAACAGGACCGAGGATGCCCGGCGCGCTATCGAGCAGTGCCACAAAGCCGTTCGCGCGCACAAAATTCCGTTTGGAGACCATGGTTGTGATGGCGGCGGAGTAGGAGGGCGATTGAAAGGCATACCCAATCCCCTGCAGAATCCCCGCCAGGTACAGATGCCAGAGGGAAAGCACCCCCGCCCGCTCGAACAGCAACAGCAGCACCGCCGCGGTGAGCGAGAGCACATCGTATACCAACATCATCGCTTTACGCGGATAACGATCTACGAAGACACCGGCGAACAGAATGACCAGCAGGTAGGATGCGAAGTAGAGGGATTCCCACGACCCCAAGGCGGTGCCGCTCGATTCCGTGTTGCTTAAAATCCACGCTGGGAGCGCAAAAAAAGCAATGGTGGAGGCGGTTCCGGAGATCATCTGTCCCGTCCAGATAATGAAAATTCCTCTCAGCCCCCGCGGGCGACGGAACGGCAAAGACCAATTCAATAATGACATCGCATCCGCGAGAATAACACAGCCCAAAAAAGAAAACAACCCTTGAGCAGGGTTGTTCCATGTAACTTCCTTGTAAAAATTTTAAACCTCATGCTGGTTGAGGGCTTGCCGCGGGAAGGGCGTCGTGGTCGGGCAATAGATCCTCCGCGTTGCGAACCGGGGAGAGGAAGTAGCCTGTGAAACCCACCAGGGCGGAACCCAGCCCGCAGAAGACCAACAGGGCTCCCATGCCAGCCCCGGCGCCGGTGCCGATCAAAAGCGAGAGTACGGAGGGCAATCCCGTTCCCGCCAACGCGGCAGGCTCAAGCACAAAATCAGCCAGCGCCCCGCCGATCAACGGTGAAATGGGGTTGGTAAGCCAGGCAATCAAGCGGCGGGCGGCAAACACACGTCCCTGAATATCCGGCGCGACCTTTGATTGCCAGATGGCTTGATTCGAACCGTTTACAAGCGGTACGACAATCGATGTGAGGGCAACACCGGCGATCCACATTGGCAAGCCGCCGGTAAACCCCATCACAGACATGCCGAGTCCGCCGATCAGCCAGCCCATCAACACCCCATGGACGCGGCGCCTGAAGCCTCCCCACGCGCTCATCGCAATGCCCCCAACCACTGCCGCAATGGCGCCCGCCGATTGAACGGTACCAAACGCAAGTTCGTCCCCGCCGGAGCGGGTGAGGATCATCGGCGCGAGCACGGTGAAACCGATGCCCGCAAAAAGGTTTCCGAAGAAGAAGATCATCTGCAAACCAAGCAGGCTGGGGCGCGCAAAGATATATTTGAACCCGTACGCGGCTTCGCTCAACATCCCTCCGCGTTGCGATTTCATCCCTTCCTCCGTGCGCGCCGGTTGCGGGATATGGACGAACATCAACGCGCCGATCGCGAAGAGGAAGGTCACGACATCGAGGAAAAGCACGCCAGTCAACTGGATGATGGGGAGCAACGCGCCCGCCAGAATGGGGGCGATCACCTGCGGTCCCGCCTCGATCAGCGACATCATGCCGTTGGCGCGTCCCAGCTGTTCTTTCGGCACCATGGTGGAGATCGCCGCGGAATAGGCGGGCCATTGGAAGGCATTGCCCAACCCGTAAATGATCGATGCCGCATACAAATGCCAGAATTCAAGGAGTCCCATCGCTTGCAACGCCAAAATACCCAGGGTGGCGACTCCCGCGGCAATATCGCTGACCATCATCATCAATTTGCGGTTGTAGCGATCCACCCACACACCGGCAATCGGCGAAATCAATAAAAAGGGCGTGATGAAAAACACCTGCATCGTGCCCATGGCAAGCGCGCTGCCGGTCTCGTTGAACATGAAGATCGTCAGCGCGAACTGGCTCATCGAACTGGCAAGCACCGACACGATCTGACCGATCCAGACAATCACAAAACCGACCATGCCGCCCGGGCGGCTGGATGAAGTATTCACGGTCTCTCCTCGTTGGATGTTGCTCCGGCTACTCGACGTAAATTTCCACGTGCTCGCCATCCACTTCATCGGTCACATCAATAATCTTCCCGGTTACGCCGGCGCGCAATGCCTCCATCACGTTCGACATGTCCACGCCTTCCACTTCGGGGGCGAAGTGAGCGCCGATCTTCAAGCCGGCATCCACGAGCGCAAGCGGAATCTGCACCGACGCCTTCGACCTGCCGTTGCGCGTGTCGGTGACGCGAATCCGCAGCCACTTGGCGCCACCGGGCATCCCCGGCGCGCGAGGCGAAGAGGGGCGCGCCTGGTTCAGGGCGGCGAGCAATTTCGTCCCCTCCTCCGCGCTGAGTTTCCCTTCCTCAATCATCTTCAAGATCTTCATTCGTTCTTCGACTGATGCCATGCCAGCCTCCGTTACGATCCCATTTCGGGGAAAAGTGTGGTGGATTCTTCGATGGGCGGTTCCGGCGCCTTTGCCGGCGCTTCACTCGCTTTCGGCAGTTTGAATTTTAACCAGATCGGGACGATGGACGATAACAATGCAATCGCAGTGACGGTGAACGGGAACTGCGGGCTGAACCTGTCCCACAACTGCGCGCCCAGCCACGGAGCCGGCAGGGAGATGATCCCCAGGCTGGTACTGAACAAGCCGAACGCCGTGCCGCGCAAATGCT
>CAYPCK010000253.1:0-4597 GCA_964409185.1 uncultured Anaerolinea sp.
GCGCGCGCTGGATGCGGTCGCATCGCTGGGCGAACGGATGAGCCTGCCACTGCTCACTGCCGTGCTGAACGACGCCGGAATAAAAGCCGAAGCGGTCGAATCAAGCCGAATGGTCGTCACGAACGATCACTTCCAAAACGCGCATCCCGATTTCAACGCGACGACGGAAAAAACGCGGGCGATATTGAATCCATTTTTGGATGTGGGCATCATCCCCATCACCACCGGCTTCATCGGCGCGACACCCGAAGGCGTGATCACAACCCTTGGGCGCGGAGGAAGCGATTATTCCGCCGCGATCATCGGCAAAGTGTTGCCCGCCGACGATGTATGGATTTGGACCGACGTGGACGGCGTGATGACCACCGACCCGCGTATCGTCAGCGAAGCCGTGACCCTGCCGGAGATCAATTACAACGAAATCGCGGAACTGGCTTACTACGGCGCAAAAGTGTTGCACCCAAAGACCATCCGCCCGCTGGTGGAGGCGGGCATTGGGCTGAGGATCTGCAACACGTTCAACCCCTCGCATCCCGGCACGCGCCTCACGTCCAACGGCAGGGCGCGCACACCCGATAAGGTTGTCAAAGCCGTGACCGCGATCCGCAAACAGCGGCTGGTCACCATCGAGGGGCGCGGGATGCTCGGCGTGCCCGGCGTGGCGGCGCGGGCGTTCGGCGCGGTCGCGTCCACAGGCACGAGCGTCCCGTTGATCACACAGGCTTCCTCCGAGCAATCAATTTGCTTTGCTGTGCCCTCCGAAGTTGCGGCGACGATTTTATCCGCCCTCGAAAAAACGTTCGCGCGCGAGATCGAGGATGAGGATATCGACCGCGTGTGGTCCACCGAGGATGTTTCCATTGTCACCGTCGTCGGCGCGGGGATGCGGCACACGCCGGGCGTGGCGGGCAGAGTCTTCAGCCAACTTGGTAAGCACAACGTCAACGTGCTCGCCATCGCGCAAGGCTCGTCGGAGGTTTCGATCAGCCTGGTGGTCGATTCAAGCGATACAGAGAACGCGGTGAAGGCGCTTCACGAACTCATCGTCAAATAATCGTCGAAAGTCGAACGTCAAAGGTCATAAGACCTTCGACGTTTGACCTTCGACCATTCATCCTTCAACCTTCAATATTCATCCTTGAAAGGAGAATCCCATGCCATCCTCCATCCCCGTCGCTGTGCTCGGCGCCACAGGTTCCGTCGGTCAGCGCTTCATTTCACTGCTCGATAACCATCCGTGGTTCAAGGTCGTCGCGCTTGCCGCCTCAGATCGTTCGGCTGGACAAACCTATTCCAAAGCGGCGCGCTGGGTGCTCGATACGCCCATGCCAGAATATGCAAAGGATATGATCATCGTGCCAGCGGATACGAATTCTGTGCAAGCGAAAATCGTTTTTTCCGCATTGCACACCGAAGTGGCAAACGAACTCGAACCGCAATTTGCAAAAGCGGGCGCGGCGGTTTGCTCGAACGCCTCCTCGTATCGCCGCGGCGAGGATGTGCCGCTGCTCCTGCCCGAGATCAATGCCGAACACATTCACCTCGTCAAGGCACAGCGTAAAAATAAAAACTGGAGCGGGTGCATCGTGACGAACCCCAACTGCACCAGCACGGGGCTGACCATCGCGCTCAAAGCGCTGGATGAGGCGTTTGGCGTGAAAAAGGTTTTCGCCGTTTCGCTCCAGGCGCTTTCCGGCGCGGGCTACCCCGGCGTGCCATCGCTCGACATCATGGACAACATCGTTCCCAACGTGGCGAACGGCGACGAAGAGGAAAAAGTGGAATGGGAGCCGCGCAAGATGCTCGGCAAATTCGCCAGCGACAAGATCGAACTGGCGAATATTAAATTCAGCGCGCACACGAACCGCGTCCCGGTGATTGACGGTCACACGGTCTGCGCCAGCGTGGAGTTGATGAATCAAGCCGACCCTGAAACTGCGCGCGCCGTCTTGCGCGACTTCGCCGCCCCCGCGTCGGCGCGCGAGTTGCCGTCCAGTCCGCGACCAGTCATCCACGTCCGTGATGAAGCGGACCGTCCCCAGCCGCGCCTCGACCGCATGGCAGGCAACGGCATGACGACCGTCGTCGGCAGGGTCAGGCGCGATCCGCTGTTGGATTTGAAGTTCGTGGTGTTGTCGCACAATACCATCCGCGGCGCGGCGGGCGCATCCATCTACAACGCGGAGTTGCTGGTGAATGAGGGATTGTTGTAGAATTACCGGGGAGACACCCTTGAAACTGACCGACTTCAAAGTCCTCACGTTCGATTGTTACGGCACGCTCATCAACTGGGAAAGCGGCATGCTGGCGGGCTTGGCTCCGCTCACCGGCAGGATGAAGCGCAACCTCACCCGCGACCAGATCCTCGAAGCGCACGCGCGTCACGAATCGAGCCAGCAGGCGCAGACCCCGTCGAAGCGTTATAGTGAATTGCTGGCAGTGGTCTATCGCAGGTTGGCGGAGGAGTGGGAGGTCAAAGTCAACTGGGAGGAGTGCGTCCGCTATGGCAGTTCGGTCAGGCGTTGGAATCCCTTCCCCGATTCGGTCGCGGCGTTGAAGACTCTCAAGAAACACTTCAAACTCGTCATCCTCTCCAACGTGGACAATGAAAGTTTCGCGGCGAGCAATAAAAAACTCGGCGTGGAGTTCGATGCCGTCTACACCGCCGAAGACATCGGCAGTTACAAACCCGCGGATGCAAACTTTGAGTACATGCTCGCCATGCTCAAGAGCCGCGGCTACGAAAAGGAGAACATCCTGCACACCGCCGAGAGCATGTTCCATGATCACGCGCCCGCGAATTCTCACGGACTGCGCTCGTGCTGGGTCTATCGCCGCCACGCGCAGGAGGGCTTCGGCGCGACCATGCACCCCGGCGAACTGCCGCGCTATGATTTCATGTTCCACTCCCTCGGCGAGATGGCGAAAGCGGTGGAGGAGGAAAGCGGTCCTTAAGCAGTATCCGGGCAAGACGAAGTGAAACGCCACAAGGAATCAAACACCGCGAACAAGCGCCGACAGCCGACTGCGGTCTGTGGTCAGCGGTCAATATTCCGTAAAGAAACATTCGACGATGTATTGAGAATAAAAGCAAGTCATCGCCGCACCCACCATACCCAGGAGGTAACATGAAATTCCCACGTTCGATGAACGCGGAAGACAAACTGGTGACGTCCTCCCTGCTGATCGGCTTCAGCGGGATCATGCTCGGCGCGGCGCTGAAGGATCCGGATGTGTTCGGGATCGTCACGATCCTGATGACGATCATGGTCGTGATCGGCACCTTCCGATTGAACAGCCCGCGGCTGAAATGGTTGTTGCTGTTCGGTCTCACCGCCGGCGTGCTCGAACTCTGGGCAGACTGGCTGCACGTGTCCGCCCTGAAGACCCTCGTCTACACCGACTACTTCGGGTTCAAGATCTTCGAATCCCCGTCGTACATGCCGATCGGCTGGTGGCTGACGTGCGTCCAGTTTGGGTACTTCGCCCTGCGGCTGAGCGAAACATGGTCGGCGGAAGCCGCGGCGGGCATCGTCGCGGTCATGGGCATGATCATTCCGCCCTGGTACGAGGAATTCGCCAAACCGGCGCGCGCCTGGTATTACACCACCACCCACCTGATGATCTCAAACACCCCGCTGTGGATCATCCTCACCTACGGCGGATGCATGTTCGGCATCGCCACCCTGGCAATGCTTTCTTACGCGCCGGGCAAATGGGAACGCGCTTTCGTCGCAGGCATCTTCACCGCGGCGGGGTTCATGTTTTCGGCGGTCTTCTGGTACACCCTGTTGGGGTGACCCCCGAACAGCCGCCTCATGCCCCCGTTTTTCGTACACGGATTGCACGGACAACACGGATTCTGCCATAAGAAGACGGAAAATATCCGTCCACTCCGTGAGTTCCGTGTACAAAAGTTACCCGTTGGACGTAAACGTCCAGGTTACGCCAACCAAGCCGACTGAAGTCGGCTGACACGAGTCCGCTTTAGCGGGCTTTGTAAAATTAGCCCGACGGTTAACCGTCGGGCGGGCAAGATTACCCGCGGAACCTCGCGTACGACCCCAGCACGCGCAATGTCAACGCGTATTCGCCGAGATGCTCGAGCGCGCGTTTCGATGTTTCCTCGTTCGTCGAACCGATAAAATCAATATAAAACAAATATTCCCACGGCTTGCCCTGCAACGGACGCGACTCGATCTTGGTCAGGTCAATATCGCGCAGGGCAAAAACCGACATCGCCTTGAACAGCGACCCCGGCTGGTTCTTCAACGTAAATACGATGGACGTCTTCGCTTCGCCCGTCGGGACGACTGCTTCCCGTTGGACGGCGAGGAACCGCGTGAAGTTTTCCGCGTTGTCCTCGATGCCCTCCTCGAGGACGCGCATCCCGTACAACTCCGC
Source organism: uncultured Anaerolinea sp. (assembly GCA_964409185.1). Taxonomy (GTDB): domain Bacteria; phylum Chloroflexota; class Anaerolineae; order Anaerolineales; family Villigracilaceae; genus Defluviilinea. The sequence goes on from CAYPCK010000253.1 coordinate 4,405, forward strand.
CGCGCGTCTGGACGCGATCGCCGCCGTGTCGCGCGCGCCCGATTCCTTCAACATCTTCACGCTCCCCGCCGTATCGTAGACCGCCTCCGCCTTGATGCCGCGGTTCCGCAAGTACGCCGCGCACTGCCCCAGCGCCTGCGGATGGCTGATCGCCTTTTTGATTTCGTTCAACTTCACAGCGGGATTCGCAATC
>CAYPCK010000254.1:0-4588 GCA_964409185.1 uncultured Anaerolinea sp.
CCGTATCTTCAAAAAGCCACGCTGGCAGTGGTGCCGCTTGTGTATGGGGCGGGAATCCAAAACAAAATTCTCGAGGCGATGGCGTGCGGAACGCCGGTGGTCACCAACTCGAAGGCATTGTTGCCCCTCCGGGCAAAACCTGGCACGGATGTCTTGGTCGCAAATACTGCCGTTGAGTTTTCAAATCAGATTCTCGCACTGATCGAACATCCAAAGTTACAAATGGAGGTAGCGCAGGCGGGGTTGGGTTATGTTCGCGAGAACCATGATTGGAAATCATTGGCTGGGGATTTGGTTCGGGTGTACGAGCAAGCCATTCTCTATGCCAAGAGTCTCTAGTTGAACTGCGCATAGCGATTTTTCGCGTAAGGATGGTAACCTTTCCACGCGCGCAACGTCATGGAACTCGAGGAGCAAGATTGGCGCAACGTCATTCCTGCTATAATCCCATTGTTCCTGGAACAATGGTCAGCCCTAGTTTTTAACTGGATCCTATGGATATCAATCCTTATCTCAAACCATTAATCAAATGGTGGCGTTTACTCGCGGTAACAACCCTGTTGGCGGTCGTTTCCAGCTCCATCTCCACGTTATTCCAGCCGTTGCAATATGTTTCCCGAACCACCCTGGTGACGGGAAGCACGATCTCGAACCCCAACCCCGAGGGTGGGCAGATCATGATCTCTCAACAGTTAGCCACGATCTATGCGGATATGGCGCGGCGCGAACCCGTGCAGGATGCCACCAAAGAGGCGCTGGGGATTGACTGGCTTCCTCAATATCAGTCGCGAATCATTCCTAACACCCAGTTGATCGAAATCGCGGTCACCGATACCGACCCGCGGCGGGCGCAGATTATTGCCAACGAACTGGCGCAGCAATTGATCAAGCTGAGTCCAGCCGTGAGCGGTACGGGGGGAGAACAACAGGAGTTCATCACGCAACAACTCACCAGCCTTCAGGCTCAGATCGAAGAGACCGATCAAGAGATCAAAGAACTTCAGGCAAGCCTGAATGTCCAAACAAGCACAAGCCAGATCGCTGAAACGGAAAAAGAAATCCAGGCGCTCACGCTGAAGTTAACCAGCCTGCGCGATAATTACGCCACGTTCCTTTCCAATTCACAGCAGGGCGCATTGAATACGCTGACGGTGGTGGAGCCGGCAAACCTGCCCACGAAATCGGAAGGCACGAATAAGTTGTTGATCATCGGCTTGGCTGGCATGGTCGGGCTGCTTCTGGCGGCTGGCGCGGCGTATGGCTTGGAATACCTCGACCGAACGATCAAGACCACCTCGGATGTTGAGCGTATCTTTAACCTGCCGGTGATCGGTTACCTGTCCCAGATCTCTGAGAACGGCAATAATGCGACGTATGTATTGAACCATCCGAATTCGATCGTGGCGGAAAATTTCAGGCTGTTGCAATCCAACCTGGAATTCTTTCAGACCTATAATTCCGCAAAGACCATCTTGGTGACCAGCCCGGTGCAGGGAAATGGCAAGACGACGATCGCGGTGAATCTCGCGCTTTCGTTCGCCATGAGCGATCAAAAAGTCGTCCTCGTGGATTCCGACCTGCGGCGACCCTCCGTGCACAAGGCGTTGAAGATCTCGCAAAGCTCCGGGTTGGCAGATATCATCCATGCGCGCATTTCCGCCAAGGAAGTGGTGCGGCCCGTAAAGGGCAAGCGGATCGATGTGGTTACCGCGGGGCATATCCCGCCCAGCGTAACCGAAGTGGTGAATTCGAAACGTGTCGGCGCGATCCTGAACGAATTGCGGGACGATTACGAAACCATCATCGTCGACGCCCCGCCCTTGATCATTTCCGATTCGTATAATCTGGCATCCAAAGTGGACGGCGTGGTTTTGGTGCTGGAGCCTGGGCTGACCAAAGATGATCAGGCGAAGGTCATCAAGGAGCAACTGAGCCGGGCAGGCGCCCGCGTGATCGGGGTCGTTTTCAACAAGGTTTCCGAAACCAACGCGAAGACCTATGGCGATTTTCAGTACATGTCCATGTATTCGCCCCAGCATTACAGTGATTACGTTTCCAGCGGCAAACCCAAGGCGGAGGAGCCGGAATCGAATTCGAAGAAATTGCTGGCGTTCTTCGAGCGCGGCGAGGTCCCGCCCGACGTAAAAGCCTCGCTGGAAACCGCGTTTGACAGGTTTCAGGAGCAACGCAAGACCTTGTTTGACCGGTTCAAAAACAAAACCTCAAAGTAACCTTTCCACAAGCCCTCCGTTCGCGAGGGCTTGTTTTTTTGAAGGCGGGAGAGCGCCGGAGTTGGCGGAGCAAACCCACTGGTAGAATGAAGCGGGTATCATTTCACGTCCGCTGTCCGCAACTTTTCGCGGCGGTCGGCGTAGTAAGAATACGAGGAGCGCAGGTGAACGATGAACTTGCCTGGGTGATCCAGGCGCAACAAGGCAGTGACGAGGCGTTTACAAGGCTGGTCGAGGCGCACCAGACCCATGTATACAACCTGTGTTATCGGATGCTGGGCGAGCCTGAATCGGCGGAGGATGCCGCGCAGGAGGCGTTTTTGCGCGCCTACCAGAATTTGCATCGCTATGACCAGGGTCGTCCGTTCGTCACCTGGCTGTTATCCATTGCCGCGCATTATTGCATCGACCGCCTGCGCCGCAGAAAACTTTCGGTCTTTTCTATGGATGAGGAACGCGAGGATGGAACGGTGTTCGAGATTGCCGATCCCGCTTCGCCCGACCCTGAGGCTGAATCGACCAAACGCGAGGAACGCGACCGCCTGCACGGACTGTTACGCGCCCTCGATGAAACCGATCGCGCGGCAGTCATCATGCGCTATTGGTACGATTATTCCGAGATCGAGATCGCTGAGTCTTTGCAGTTGACGGTGAGCGCGGTGAAGAGCCGTCTGCACCGTTCGCGCAAGGCGCTGGCAGGCATGTGGCAGGAGGAGGAAACTCCCCGCGCCCAAACGGAAAGGAGACGCCATGAATCACCGGCCTTTTGAAGAATGGCTTTTGAATGAATTGGAACTGGACACCCAACAACAGCGCGAGTTGGATCTGCACCTGCGTTCGTGCGCCTATTGCGCGGCGCTGGTGAAAACCGACAAGGTTTTACGCTCGATGAAGGTCGCCGTGCCCGCGCCGGGGTTTGCGGTTCGCTTTGCGAACCGGCTGGCAGTTGAAAAAGCGGCAGACCGCCGCCGGCGCATCCTCGGGGCGATTTTTTTCATAGTGGGCGGGCTGGTCTTGATGGGGTGGATGGCATTCCCGTACCTGGCTGGGTTTTTGCAATCGCCCGCCAGTTGGATCGCCGCGCTGGTGGAGATGGGCGTTTTCTTGTGGACCACCGCGCAGGCAAGCGCGGAAGCGGGCGCGGTGATCCTCGAAGTGTTGGGGAGTTTCGTCCCAACGTTTGGTTGGATGGTCATCCTTTCGGGTTTTGCCGGCGTCGGTTTATTGTGGTCGGTATCCATTTGGCGGTTCGTTCGAGCGCCGCAAGGAGTGTAGTGTTATGAGAAAAAAAATCAATCTTATCGGGCTGGCTTGTCTGCTGTTTCTTGCGATAGCGCCAACGGGCGTTGTATACGCCCAAGGTCCCGGCCCCGGCAGCGGGCAGGTGATCTTCGGCAGTAATTTCACCCTCGAAGCCGGTGATTCCTTCAACGGGGATTTGGTGGTTTTCGGCGGCAACGTTACCATTGAAGAAGATGCGGACCTCAATGGAAGCCTGGTGGTCTTTGGCGGCACCGTGGTGAGCGATGGAACCATGGATGGCGACGTTGTGGTCATCGGCGGACAGGTTTCGTTGAAAGACCATGCGCTGGTGACGGGCGATGTTGTCACCGTGGGCGGGCAGGTCGCGCTTTCGGATGGCGCTGTGGTGGAAGGTGAGATCGTCAACAACATTCAACCGGAGGTCGAACTGCCGAGCGGGCAGATTCCGTCCGTCCCCGATCCCTCGCGGGTGGATATTTCATACGATCTCGGGTTTAGTTTCATCGGGCAGGTGTTCCAGTTGTTCTTTTGGGCAACGCTGGCGGCTGGCTTTGCGATGGTGCTTTCGTTGTTCTGGAAGCCGCAGATGGAACGCGCCGGCAACGCCATTGTCAGCCAGCCGGTCATGGTTGGGGCGGTCGGCTTGCTGGCGCTGGTGATCAGTCTGCTGCTGTTTCTCACGGTCATTCCCATCTTCGTTGTAGGATTTGCCTGGCTATTCGGGATTGTGGCGTTTGGCTCGGAAGTGGGGGACCGCTTCACAAAGGCGATCAACCAGAATTGGTCGCCGGTGCTCACGGTCGGGTTTGGCACTTTCCTGTTCGTGCTGATCGCCGGCGCATTCGGGTTCCTTCCGTGCCTGGGCGGGCTTGCCCAATTCCTGCTGGGGCTGCTGGCGATTGGCTCGGTGGTGGTGACACGCTTCGGCGCGCGATCCATTCAAAGCAGCGGCATGGTCGCGAGTCCGCCCGCGCCGCCCGCGGCACAGTGAATCAAATCCCGCATGATATAATTTTTCTGCCCCGAGACATCCGTCCGGGGCAGATTGATTTTTGGAGGACGCATGGCTTTGCAACAAACCCCGATTCCGAACA
>CAYPCK010000255.1:0-4532 GCA_964409185.1 uncultured Anaerolinea sp.
CGCCTATCGCCTCCCCGCCACAGGGGCGTTGCGCGAACGATTCCTGGGGGGAGATCGGTTCTTCGCATCGAATGTGTTCGTTGACAATCTGGCGGATTTCCCCGGCGAAAAATTTCGCGTTGTCACTACAGGGATGCGCCAGCCTGCCGAGGAAATCAGCATACTTATCAAATACAGCGCGGATATCGATTTGCCCCGTCTGAAATTCTTAAACGAGATTTTTTTAGGTCCGTTTATGGTGCCGCAGCCGGAGATCGATGCGGCGTGGGCGGAAGGTTATGCGGGCAAATTCGAGCAGGTTTACACGCCGACATTCACCTTGAACAAGGTCCTCCTCGTGGGAGATGCGGCGCATGGCTTTGAAAGCACCGGCGATCTGATAAACCTGGGCATCGCATCCCTCGGCTCATTTCACGAACGCTTCACGCGGCTGCCGGATGTAGCATCCGCGCTAAGGGAATACGATGAGACAATTGGTAACGACCTCCGCTTCTATGCGGAATTCTCCTATCAAAGAAGCAAGGAGAAGATCGCCTTTGAAGTGTCCTCGATTGAATTCGCTTCCAAACTGGGGATTACAAAGCGCCACCCTGCTTTGTTTGGTATCTATGAGGATGATTTTGAGATCCACAGTTACATGAAAGCCTACCAGCGGGATATTCTAAAAAGCAGGCAGATTGTCCTTGGCATTCCACTCGCAGTATTACTAATGTTACTATTGAGCAAATTTCTCTAAACTAACACATGGATGACGCACGCATCGGTCTCGGCTCGAGCATTATGCGGCGCGAAGCGAACAGTTAAGATTGCCGATCAAGTACCCAGAAAGGAAACGATATGGACGCCTTCACAGGAATGCTCAGTCTAGCCATCTCATATTTACTTGGGTCAATTTCATTTGCGCGTATTGTTGTCAAGCTATGGACCGGCAAGGATGTCGCCGAATTCGAAGTTGCGGTAGACGGCACGGGTGACAAATATAAAGCCATCGCCATCGGAGGGAACACGGTCAGCACCGTGCTTGGGGCAACAGGCGGGTTGATCGCCGGCACATTGGATATCCTTAAAGTCGCCATTCCCACTCTGGCATTCAAATCGCTTTACCCCGACGAGCCTGCCTATATGCTGATCGCGGCAATCGGCGGCTTGTTGGGACACAACTGGCCCGTCTATCACCGCTTCCACGGCGGGGCTGGTTTTTCCGCAATCCTGGGCGGCTTGCTCGTCATTGATTGGCCGTCAGCGGTGGTGACTCCAATTGCCGGTATCTTGCTCGGCATGTTGGTTTTCCGGAATATGATCGTCGCCAACTTATCGTGGTTGTGGCTCCTCCTTCCATGGCTTTGGTGGCGGAGCGGCGGAGACACGGCATATATCCTGTATGCGGTTGTTGTAAACCTCCTTTTTCTGATCGCCATGATCCCGGAATATCAAACTGCCATGAAATACAAAAAAGAGGGGAAACTTCTCGAATATGGTCTTGGGAGCATGAAAGCCAACCCGATGGGACGGGGCATGTTGAAGATTGCAAAGTTCTTCAAGGTTGAAATCAAGTAAAAACGCGGGGCGGAGCACATCCCTACGGCGAAACCAACAACACATGGATTCCGAAGCGGACACTCCAACGTCCGCTTTTGTTTTGCGGCTATAATTCAGCCTATGAAGCGCGTCTATTGGTTGTGCTTTTTTCTTTTGACTGCATGCGCTTCGCCCACCCCTGCGGTTGTTTCAGGAGACGAATCCATGCCCACCTTGCGATACCTTGCCCTCGGCGACTCCTATACCATCGGCGAAAGCGTGGACGAATCCGAGCGCTGGCCCATCCAACTGGCGGAAAAACTCAAACAGCAAGGTTATTCAACCGAAGTCACCATCATCGCACGCACGGGCTGGACCACCGACGAATTGTGGGATGGAATTCAAGCGCGCGACATCACTCCGCCGTACGACCTGGTTTCCCTATTGATCGGGGTCAATAACCAATATCGCGGGCGCGACATCGAAGAATATCGCGAGCAATTTGTCTTCCTCCTCACGAAAGCCATCGAATACGCCGGCGGTGACGCGGACAAAGTCATTGTGTTATCCATCCCCGATTGGGGCGTGACGCCGTTCGCAGGGAACCACGAGAGCAGAAAGATCGCGGAGGCGATCAACCAATTCAACGAGGTCAACAGAAACGAAACGGAAAAAGCGGGGGCGCACTACATATACATTACCGCCATTTCGCGCGAAGCCATAAACGACCGCTCGCTGATTGCCGGCGACGGCTTACACCCTTCGGGGAAAATGTACGCCATGTGGGTGGAACTGACGTTACCGGTGGTATTGGAGATTGTGAAATAATTTTTGTAGGGGCGGGGTCTCCCCGCCCATATGGGACGAGATGACCTCGCCTCTACAACCCCAAAAGAGAATCCGCATGCCCAAGATCGCCTACGATAATCAGCAAGATTACCTTACATCCTCCGTGCCGCCGCGCGAGAGCGAAACCACCGCTTACAAGAGATAACATGACCTACAACTTCGACTTTACCCCGAACCGCCGTAACCCCAACGTGCTTAACAAATGGACGTATTACCCAAAAGACATTCTTCCCATGTGGGTCGCCGACATGGACTTCTCCTCACCAAAACCCATATTGGATGAACTTCATCAGGTGGCAACGCAAGGCGTCTTGGGGTATGAACTCATGTCGAAATCCCTCCAAGAAACGATCGCCGCGCGCATGGATTCCCTTTATCAATGGAAAATCCAACCCGGCTCCGTGATCGCTGTTCCGGGCGTCGTCAGCGGTTTCAATGTCGCGGCTCGGGCGTTCGGTTCTTCTAAAAAGGGAATGCTCGTTCAGCCGCCGGTGTACAACGAGTTCCACGCGGTGAAAGACAATCTTGGCATTCCTCAACTCGATGCGCCGCTGGTGAAACGGGTGGACGGAAATCTGCTCCGGTATGAAATTGATTGGGATATTTTCAAGCGGCGGGCAAAGAAGGCAGGGATATTCCTTCTGTGCAACCCTCATAACCCGCTTGGCATCGTCTTTTCGCGTAAAGACCTGTTGAGAATGGCGGAGATTTGTATCGAGAATGATTTGTTGATCGTTTCTGACGAGATCCATTCCGAGATATTGTTGGACGGGAATCGATTCACCCCTATCGCAAAATTATCCCGCGAGATCGCCAACCGCACGATTACTCTCGTTGCGGCGTCTAAAGCATTTAATGTTCCCGGACTGTTGTGTGGGTTTGCCATCATCCCCAACAGGGATTTGTTCCGGCGATACAGCAAGGAAGTCGAACGCCAGCGTATGCATGTCAACAGTATGGGGTTGCATACCGCCCGTGTGGCTTTTTCGGGGAAGTGCGACGGTTGGCTTCTCAGCTTGCGAAAATATCTCACTGGCAACCGAGATTTTCTGGTGGAGTATGTAACGCAGCATATGCCCGATGTGCGTATGACAAACCCGCAGGCAACGTACCTCGCTTGGCTGGATTTCACCGAATTGAAATTGAAAAAATCTCCGTTCGATTTCTTCATGAAAAAAGCAAAAGTGGGCTTGAGCGATGGGAAAATCTTCGGCGCCGGCGGAGAGGGGCATGTCCGCTTGAACTTCGGCACCTCGCGCAAACTGCTGGAGGTGGGATTAAACCGAATGAGAAAGGCGTTGAAATAAAAGGACGGATGGGGTTCACCCATCCGTCAAAAATTTATGGTTATGTAAACCGGAAAGTGCGGGGAATGTCTGCCTTGTTGTCGTTAGGCGAACGTCTGAATGCAAAGCGGGGCTTTGCTCAGGTTACGACAGCCCGCTCTTTACTTGTATTGAATTGTCAGGCGGAGTCTCTATTGCGACCTCCTTTCTGTTATCGTCATCATACACCCATAAGGATTGCTTTGCATTAAAAACAACATACGTTTTCGTTAAAATTTGATTCCTGAAACAAATGTACGAAATCATGCCGGTTTCTTGATTCGGTGGAGGAATCGCGCGATCAACACACCTGCCGGGGCGGCGAGCAAGAAGGCAAGTACGGCAGAAAGGACGAGACCGATCCCTGCGATGATCCCCATCCACAAGAATGCATAACCAACGGGATCCTCCTTGACGACTTCGCCGTTTGCATCTTTGCACTGAAGCACATAGGCAGTGGAGGGTTGTTCGTTCCCAAACTCATCGGTTGTTGTGGTCGCGTATGAGCGCACATCGGGAATGGTGTTCTCGGGACAGATAAACTGTCCCGTTTGCTGGATCGCAACATCGGTGAACGATGTGAATCCGCCGACCACCATCGCCGCCGGCGCAAGACATGTGCTGATCGCAAAAAATGCGATGATCCACACAAGACATCCCGAGACTGTTCCAGTTTTTGCTTGTTTCATCGTGTCTCCTTCAAATATGCCGAGAGTATAATACCACCACAAATAAATTTTCGGGAGCAATGCAATGACCATCATTGATCTGACTATACAAAAAGAACGCCGCGCCCGCGCCATCCAACGCGCGAAGGAACGCAACATCATCATCCCAACG
>CAYPCK010000256.1:0-4532 GCA_964409185.1 uncultured Anaerolinea sp.
GACGGGCTGGGCGCCCCCGAGGTCGCCGCCTGCACCATCGCGCGCATCAAGGCCACGCGCTTCCCGGCCGGCGAGGCGCTGCGCTTCAGCTTCCCGGTCGCGTTCGGCGACTGACCGCTCGCGCGTTCCGGTGGCGTGATCCACGATGCCCGCCACCATGAACAGGACTTGCTCCGCTTCTTTTGCCAACCTCTGGTTTGCCCAGCCGAGCCCGTCGCGGTATACCCGCCCCATCGGATACGGCGGGACGAGTCCCAGCCCGACTTCATTCGAGACGATCAACCAATGTTGGCTCGATGCACGGACGGCGGAAAGCAAATCGTTGATTTCACGTTGAACGGACTGCATGAACGACGCTTCGTTCACAGCATCGCCCTTCACGAACTGCATCAACAAATTGTTGACAAGCAAAGTGACGCAATCAAGGATGACGATCTCCGAACGTATCTGCCCGACATGGGACGCAATGCCCAGCGAGATTTCAACCGTCTCCCAGCCTGCGGGGCGTTCGGCGCGATGCCGTTGGATGCGCGCGGACATCTCCTCGTCGAACGCCTGCGCGGTGGCAAGGAACGCGACGGACTTGCCGGACTCTTCCGCAAGCCGTTGCGCGTGAGACGATTTTCCGCTCCGCGCTCCGCCGAGGATGAGGGTAATGTTTGCCATGCTTCTCTACCGATCCCCAAATCCCGGTATTGTAAACACAACCAACACCAGCATCTCAACCAGCGTTGTGACCGTTCCGTAGATATCGCCCGTCAAACCATCCAGCAGGCGCATGGCATACCGGGCAACGAGCAAGCCGATCAGCGCCGCGCCGAGCATGAAAGCAAACCCCAGCCAGCCATACGCCAACCATGCGGCAAGACCGGCCACCAACATTCCAATCGCGATTTCTTGCGCGCGGACATTTCGTTTCATTTCGATTCCAAGCCCTTCTTCGCGGGCATATGGAAAGGAATAAATCACAAGCGGCGAAGCCCAACGCCCAAGCGTGGTTGCAAGCATCAGGGCGGGAAAAAGATTCGTCGAGGAGGATAGGGCGGCGTATTCCGTAAGCAAAACCAAAATCCCGCCAGCCACGCCAAACGCGCCCATACGCGAGTCTTTCATGATCTCAAGCCGCCGTTCGGGAGTGAACCCGCCGAAGAGTCCATCGCAAGCATCCATGAAGCCATCCAGATGAAAAGCGCGGGTGAGGATGACCCATGCAAATAAAGTGAGCGCGGCAGAAACAGACGCTGGGAAAATCAATCGAGCGAAAGTGTTCACCCCGTATAACGCCAAGCCCAATACAACCCCAACCAGCGGAAACCACGCAACGGCGCGTCCCATCTCCTGGGATGTGAACGTCCGCTTGACGAGCGTTGGGAAGATCGTCAGGAATTGAAACGCGACGACGATCGCAATCATCCTATTCCTTATCGCTCACGCCCGCTTCGCCGAACGTCGCCATTTCAGCCAAAATCTTGCATGCGGCTTCCGCCAGCGAAATGCCCAATGCCGCGCCTGTGCCTTCGCCGAGTCGCAGGTCGAGATCGAGCAGGGGTTTGAGCCCGAGCCATTGCAACATCAAGGTATGCCCGTTTTCTTTGGACCGATGCGCCGCGATCAAATAATCTTTGCACTGCGGCGCGAGCGTCACCGCGATCATCGCCGCCGCCGTCGAAATAAACCCATCCGCCATCACAGGCGCGCGCTTCGATGCCGCGCCGATCATTACCCCCGCCAGCCCGCCAATTTCAAAGCCGCCCACTTTCGCCAGCACATCGAGTCCATCGTTCGCGTTCGGTTGATTCACATGCAGCGCCTGCTCGATCACAGCGATCTTTCTTTTCAAGCCGTCGTCATCCACGCCCGTGCCGCGCCCGGCAATATTTTCAGGAGACTGATTCATCAACGCGCACGCGATCGCCGCGGACGGAGTTGTGTTCCCGATTCCCATATCGCCTGTGCCGAGAATGTCCGCGCCTTTGGATATTTCCGCCCAGGCGATTTCGATTCCGCGTTGGATGGCTTCTTCCGCCTGCGCGCGCGTCATGGCCGGACCGTGAGCCAGATTCGCCGTCCCCGAAGCGACTCTGCGCCGGATCAAATTTTCATCCGCAGTCGGAATGTCGTTTGCAACGCCCATATCCACCACAACCACTCGCGCTCCGACATGGCGAGCCAGCACATTGATCGCCGCGCCGCCCGCAAGGAAATTCAACGCCATTTGCGGGGTCACCTCCTGCGGATACGCGCTGACCCCCTCGGCAACGACCCCGTGGTCGCCAGCCATGACGATCATCGCTTTTTCTTTGATGGTCGGAATACTTTTTCCAACGATTCCCGCGAGTTGAATCGAAAGTTCTTCCAAGCGGCCTAAACTGCCGGCGGGTTTGGTGAGTTGATTTTGTCTCTCGCGCGCGGCTTGCATTGCGGCTTGATCGAGAGGAGGAATGGATGGGAGGTTCATATTGTTTATTATCTCGTCTTTGCGAAGGGAGCGCTTCGCCGCTGTTTGTCTCGATACGCGCTTCGCGCTACTCGACCAACAGAGGCTCGCGAATTAGAAATCCACGCCCGCTTGTGCGAGGATGCCTTTTTGAAATGGGTGTTTCACCTCGACCATCTCGGTCACCAGATCGGCGTATTCGATCAACGCGGGAGGCGCGTCGCGCCCTGTGATGACGAGATGCATATCGTTGGGCTTGTTGGCTTTCAGCCATTCGATGACTTCGTCAGTATCCAGCCATTTGAAGTGCAAGGCGTATGTAAATTCATCCAGTACGATCAAATCATAATTTCCGCTGGCGATCTTTTCCTTCGCCACTTCCCAACCGTCAACCGCGCGGGCAATCGTTTCATCCATGTCTTTCGAGGTCCAGGTGAAGCCGTCGCCCTTGGCGAACCAGTCTATGCCGAGCTTCTTTGCCGCTTTGATCTCACCCCATTGTCCTGTCTCGGCTTTGATAAATTGAACAACACAGATGCGAAAGCCGCGTCCCCAGGCGCGCAAGACCATGCCAAAGGCGGACGTGCTCTTGCCTTTTCCGTTCCCTGTGTTGACGATGACCAGTCCGTTTCTTACATTTATTTTCATCACCATAATCCCTGGGTTCTGGACCGTCTCAGTATCCATAAAAAGAAGGGCGCGCCTGCAAGCGCAGTGACAATGCCAACAGGAATCTCCTGCGGCGCAAGCGCGATGCGTGAAATAACATCCGAGATCAGCAACACGGTCGCGCCGCTGAGAATGGACAAGGGGAGAAGCCGCTTGTAATCGGGACCAAACCAAAGGCGCGAAAGATGCGGGACGATGAGTCCGATGAAACCGATAATTCCTGAAAATGCCACCGCAGAGGCGGTCGCCAGCGACGCGGAGATCAAAATGATCCGTTTGGCGCGTGTGACATCCAAGCCAAGTTGTTGCGCCTGTTCATCCCCGAATTGAAGCAGGTTCAACGCATGCCCGTTCAACAACAAAACGCCAAGACCCATAAGCCAATAAGGCAACATTGCCAGTGTGAACGTCCAGCCCAGTTGAATCGAGCCGCCCATCAACCAACTCATGGCGCGGCGGAGTTCTCCATCCGAACGAAGCATGAGGAATGACATCAGCGATGTGGCGAACGATGAAACCGCCACGCCCGCGAGAATCAAATTCGTCACCGGCGTGGTCTGACCGACGCGCGCCAGAAAATACACGATTGCCACCGTCGCCAGCGCGCCAACGAATGCCGCCAGCGGAATCGCCATCAAACCCCAAAACGTATAGGGCCACTCGACGGTCATGGCAATGACCGCGCCCAAGCCTGCGCCTGAGGCAATACCAATTAAAAACGGATCCGCCAACGGGTTGCGAAACAAGCCTTGATACGCCGCGCCGCTCCCGCCCAGCGCCATGCCGGTCAGCGCGATCAATACCGTGCGCGGCAGGCGGATCTTCCACAAAATATTTTCTGTTAAGGCGCTCCCATTTCCTTGCATGGCGGCAACGATTTCTTTCAGCGGAATGAATACAGAGCCGATCGCCAGACTAAGAAGCAAAGCGAGCGACAGAAAGAGAAAAGAGGAAAGAAATGGGAAACGGCGCATGGGGAATGTCTACAGGGATACAAGTAACTGGTACACACGTAGACAGGTATGCTGAATCGCGTTTCCTGTCTACGTGTTTCCTTGTGTATCGTACTACGGAGTTGGCGCCAACTCAGGGTGCAAAATCTTCAAGAGTTCTTCCAAGCCATCCACCAAACGCGGACCGGGCCGGCTGGCAAGATTATCGTCAAAGGCAACGATGTTGCCTTCTGTAACCGCGGTGAGATCGCCCCAACCCGCGCGCGCGGCAACCGACTCGGCGGTTACGCCATATAACGCATCGCCCAGCACAATAAAATCGGGGTCTTGCAGAACAATCTCTTCCACGCTGATCTGCGCGAATGAATCGCTCAACACGCCGCCGATATTCACGCCGCCCGCCATCGTGATCATTGTATCCATGAACGTGCCGGGGCCGGTCGTCCACGGTTTGGATGGATCGGTGCCGTCAA
>CAYPCK010000257.1:0-4531 GCA_964409185.1 uncultured Anaerolinea sp.
CTTCGATATGGACGCGCTCCCCATCACTGAAGAGACAGGAGCAGAGTACGCGTCCGAAAATCCCGGCGTCATGCACGCCTGCGGGCACGACGGCCACACCGCGATCGGCTTGACCGTCGCAAAGATGCTCCACGCGCGGCGCGAGGAACTTGCAGGAAGTATCAAGTTTTGCTTCCAACCCTCCGAAGAGGGAACGAACGGCGAAGATGTGGGCGGCGCATTGATGATGATGCGCGACGGCGTGTTGGAAAATCCGAAAGTGGAAAAGACCCTCTCACTTCACGTGTGGAACGATAAACCGGTCGGCTGGATCCACGTCGGCAGCGGACCCGTCATGGCGGGAGCGGATCTGTTCGTCGTCAAACTGACCGGCAAAGGCGGGCATGGCGCGGCGCCCGAAACAACCCACGATCCTGTGGCTGCCGCGGCTCAAATCGTGACCGCGTTGCAAACCATCGTGTCACGAAACGTTGCTCCTTTGAAGCCTGCCGTGGTCAGCGTTACGTCCATCCATGCAGGCACAGCCTTCAACATCATCCCGCAGACCGCCGAACTCAACGGCACCATCCGCACGTTTGAACCGGAAGTTCGCAAGACCGTCCATGAGCGTTTCGAACAGATCGTGCGCGGCATCGCCTCATCCATGGGATGCGAAGCGGAGATCACGATCAAACAAGTGACCGCGCCGGTGATAAACAACAAGGCGGTTACTGAGCGCGTGCTGAACGTCGCCCTAGCCCTTCTGCCGCAAAACGAGATCGAGACCGATCCATATCTCACCATGGGCGCGGAGGATATGGGCTACATGCAGGAAAAAGCCGACGGCTGTTACTTCATGATCGGTTCCGCCAACGCGGAAAAGAATCTCAACTACAACCATCACCATCCCAAATTCGATTTCGACGAGCGCGCGCTCGTGATCGGCGCGGCGCTGATGGCGTCCGCCGCGGCAGATTTACTCAAGGGATGAATCGCCTCGTTCTCACCTTTTGCCTGATCCTGCTAAGCGGTTGTTCTCTGCCTCTTACACCGAATCCAACAGTTGGTCCTCCTGTTGGCACCTGCGGTTATCAGTGGGCGTACAAGGAACTTCCCGAACTCTCGATGGAATTGCAGAAAGCACTTCAAGAATTGCAACCTGAAGCGCAGGCACGCGCGATTGCTTTCGGTGAAGATTGCATTTATGAAGATGGCCAGGCAGTTTTCACCGCCATGGAAACCGACTTTACCATCAACATATATGGCATGGATTTGTCAGATGAAGACGAACTTGGCGGGTGGATCGTGAAGACCATGCAAATCATCGGAGCGCTTGACGCGGAAAAGCTTGTGGGCCCGAAACCGGGCAAAGTAACCATTGATTTTCATTCCGGCGATACGGAAAAATTCGTCAACTTCTACAAAGATCGATACGATGCGTTGCCAGCCGGTTTAAGCAATGCCGAGATTTTTCAGGCGTTGGAAACAGCACCATAGAATGAGCCGAGGGGATTTCTTGTTGGTTTCAAAAAACGTACATAAATCCAACAATTTACTACGCGCAGAATTATTCCCTTGACATTCTTCCAACTATGTCATATATTTCGTTTAGTAATTACTAAACATACGCAACGAGACGACCATGCCTCAATCCCTTACCAAAATCAAAAAAGACTTTACCGAAGGCTTAAGCCAGATCAGCCGCTTCTGGGGCTTCCCCAAAGGGATGGGCGCGATCTTCGCGGTGCTTTACCTCTCCCCCACTCCTCTATCGCTGGACGAGATCGTTGCCGAAACCGGATTGACCAAGGGCGCGATCAGTACCGAGATCCGCGCGCTGGCCCGCATGGGGCTGGTGCATCGCTCCACCAAACTTGGCGACCGCAAGGATTACTACTCTGCCGAAACAGATTTCTACGCGGCAATCAAATCCATTCTCAAAGAGAGGCAAAATTCAGAATTTGACCGCGCCGTCGGGTCGGTAAAAACCGCGCTCACGGCAATGGACGAGAACTGGGTGGATAACGAGGAGTGGAATTTCACCTACCGTCGTGTGCAAGCCTTGCAGGAATTTTTCGATGCGATTGACAGTTTGTCAAAGGCGGTGATGAGATTGGAAAGTTTGGGATTGTCGAATGTTACGAAAGTTTTGGGTGTGTTGAAATGATCTTTGATTGTGTCATGCTGAGCGAAGCGAAGCATCTCTCAAACGAAGACCGAGACTCTTCGGTCGCTTCACTCCCTCAGAGTGACATAAAATGAGGACAAAATGAAAATCGCAGTCACCGGCGCGTTCAGTTACACAGGCAAATTCGTCACGAAGCGGTTGCTTGACCGCGGCGAGGAGGTCATCACGCTGACCAATCATCCAAACCGCCCCAATCCATTCGAGGGCAGGGTCAAAGCATTTCCGTTGAGTTTCGACGAAGCCGATATGACCAAATCCCTGCAAAGCGCGGATGTGCTGGTCAACACTTACTGGGTGCGATTCGACAAAGGCTCGAACACCCAACCCCGCGCTGTGGAAAACACGCGCAAACTGGTCAACGCCGCGAAAGCCGCTGGCGTGAAACGCATCGTCCATGTGAGCATCGCCAACCCATCCGCCGACTCATATCTGCCGTACTACTGGGGCAAAGCGGCAAACGAAAAATCCGTGATCAATTCGGGGCTATCGTATGCGATCGTCCGCCCGACCGTGCTGGTGGGCGGCGGAGAGGATATCCTCATCAACAACATCGCTTTCCTCATGCGACGACTGCCGTTCTTCCTCCTGCCCGGCGACGGCGCGTATGGCATCCAACCTGTCCACGTGGAGGATGTGGCAGACCTGCTGGTGGAGGGCGTGTACAGCAAAGATAATTCCATCGTCGACGCGGTCGGACCCGAGGCGTACACGTTCAGGGAATTGGTGAAACTGGTTGGGGAAAATATCGGCACGAAGCGACCCTTGATCTCCGTTCCTCCGCGGATGGCATTGCTCGCCGCGCAATTCCTAAGTCTCTTCGTCAACGATGTAATGCTCACCCCCGAAGAAGTGGATGGCTTGATGGCAAACCTGCTCGTTTCAAAAGAGCTTCCACGTGGGAAGATCAAGTTTTCAGCGTGGCTGGAAGAAAATAAAGGTTCCATCGGAGCGAAATACGCTTCAGAAATTGCGAAACATTACCAATGAAAATCCAAACCTTCATCCGGCTGTCACTCCTGTTCCCCTACGCCTTGTGGATCATCCTTGCAAGTTTCATGGTCGTGATGTCCAAAGTATTTCCCGCCAGTGAATCCCTGCCGATACTCTCAGGGATGATCATGATCTCGTTCATCTACGCCTTTGGCATCCTCATTTGGGGCATTCCCTACACCATTCTCGCCATCGGTTTATGGATCTGGAGCAACAAGAAGCCAGCCCGCACCATGATGAAAGTGTTCGCCTTTTCGCCGTTGATGCTGGCAGTCTTTATTACCGTCGCGATGTATTTTCTAATCGGAGTCGAGGATGGAATCTCCTCTGATTTTGGAGAATCCGCTCTGGCGTTAGGCGTACTATCGATCCTGTTTGGTTATGCAACCATCGGAATCGTCGCAGGCATTTACAAACTATTACAGACGGGGAATGTTATCAAGCAAGAAGACGAAACAACTTCGGGACAGCCGAGCCAGTTCAATCTATCCTGACCATCCCGCTGCACTTCGGATTATCCATGCAGCCGTAGTAGCGCTTGCCTTTGTCGGGTCCCGTGCGGTACATGCGCAGGACCATCATCTTCCCGCAGACGGGGCAATGGGGAACTGAATCAGCCGTCCCCGACGCGCGAAGCGTTTTCGTCTGCTTCACTTTGAGAATGGCAAGTTGGAACAATTCCGCCAGATCCCCCTCCGAATAATTTTCACTGGATAGCACATGCACGAGAGGAAGTCCCGCGCTGAGGAAGAGGTCGTCGAGGAACTGGTCGGCTTCGCGCGTTTCGTTTTTTGCGACGGGTTTCACCATTTCGACGCCGAATGCGGGTTGGAGCGTTTTCGGTTCGCACAACAAAAAATCCACGTGCTTGCGGAAGATCTTGTTGAAGAAGTGCACGTTTTCGTTCGGGCGCACGATGTAAAACACATCGTTCAGCGCCACCTTGGGACAAATCACGTAATGTTTGCCCGCCATGGTTTGCAAGGCGCGATACAACGCCACCTCCGGCGCGGACATGAACCTTTCGCGCAGACGATACGGCAGACGTTCGTCTTGTATTTTGACTTGTACTGATTCCCGGATCACCATGGTGACGCCCATTATACACGCATCATTTTCAGGACGGTGGATTTGAGCGCGCCATTGACGGCGAGTCCCTCCCCATGGGTGTGACCCTCCTTGCCGGACCATGAGCCAAACCAACCACCCGCTTCGCGGAAGATGGGCGGGAACGGAGCCACATCCCAAATTTTTATCGCCGGGTCGAGCATGATCTCGGCGCGGCCCGTGGCGACCATGTGATAGCCATACGCGTCGGACCAGCCGCGCCCGAAGAAACATTCCTTGTGCAGGGTGTTGAAAATATCCACGCGT
>CAYPCK010000258.1:0-4525 GCA_964409185.1 uncultured Anaerolinea sp.
GACTTCGGGCATGAGCGCCTCGGCATCCTCCTGCGAAACGAATCCGCGCGTGATGATCTCGGGGTCGTGCAATAATCGCCCGGTCATTTTGTCCACGCTGATGTCGATCAGGAAGATCCCGTTGCGCGCCAGTTTACTGCGTTCGCGCATGATGTCGAAATCCACCTCGCCGACCGATTCGCCGTCCACGAATACGTAATCGCCGGGGATGCGCTCGCCGAGCGTGATCTTTCCGCCGGCAATGTGGGCAACCTGCCCGTTTTCGATCACCATGACGTCCTTTTCCGGCACACCGACATCGATGGCGAGTTGCGCATGGCGGCGGAGTTGGCGCAATTCCCCGTGGATGGGGATGAAGTGTTTCGGTTTTACCAAATTGATGAGCAGTTTTTGCTCCTCCTGCGCGGCGTGACCAGAAACATGTACGGGAGCGATCGAATCGTAAATGACATTCGCGCCTTTTCGCAGGAGGCGGTTGATGGTTTTGCTGATGGTCTCCTCGTTGCCGGGAATCGGATGGGAGGACAGCACCACCGTATCCCCCGCCTTCAAATCAAACTGGCGGTTCGTGCCGGAGGACAGCCGCCCGACGATGGACGATGGTTCGCCCTGTGAGCCGGTGCACATGATGACGATCTTGTGATCTTGCATCTTCAATGCTTGATCAATGGGCACAAGAAGTTCATCGGGGATGTCCAGATACCCCAGTTTTCGGGCGATCTTCACGTTGTCCACCATGCTTGGACCGGCAAGCGTCATCTTGCGCCCAAGTTTTGCTGTTGCATCTGCTACTTGTTGGACGCGCGAAATCAACGATGCAAAGGTGGCGACGATAATGCGTCCTTTTGCCTCGCCAAACACTTTATCAAACCCCGGCCCGATCACTTGTTCGGATGGGGTCCAGCCGGGGCGCTCGGCGTTGGTCGAATCTGAAAGCAACAGGTCTACGCCTCGCTTTGAAAACTCGGCGAGTTTGGCAAAGTCGGTGGGCCAGCCGTCCACGGGAGTTTGATCGAATTTGAAGTCGCTCATGTGAACGACGAGTCCCGCCGGGGTGGTGATCCCCAGCCCGACCGCGTCGGGAATCGAATGGCAGACGTGGAAGAATTCCACCTTGAACGGTCCCAGTTCGACCGAACTTCCCGCCTCTACTTTTATCAGTTTCGCCTTGCCAGACGCGTTATTGCGCGCCAGCTTGCCCTCGATCAGACCGAGCGTGAGCGGCGTGGCATACACCGGCACCGGGACGTCGTTCAACAAATGGTGGATTGCGCCAATGTGATCTTCGTGCCCGTGCGTGATGACGATCGCGACGACCTTGTCGGCTTTGTCGCGCAAATATTGATAATCGGGGATGATGTAATCGATCCCGACCATGTCGTTGGTGGGGAACATGATGCCCGCGTCTACGACCAGAATTTGGTTCTGGAATTCGTAGGCGGTCATGTTCTTGCCCACTTCCCCAAGTCCACCCAGGGGAATGATCTTCAATTTTCCTTGCTTACTCATACAATATTTCTAACCTCTTTTTTGTAAATTATTTTATCCGCCATAGGCGGTAAGGGTCATTAATAAAACGACCCTCGCTGACGTGCTCGCGAGGGATTCAACACGATCTCATGCGATTGTTTCTACACAAATAGCGCCGAAAGCGCCATACCAGTCAACATCAACGGCGGGAAGTATAGCAGGGCAGGGAGGATTTGTAAAGCGGGGATTTATCGAAACCACGTTCCTTCGCAGGGGAGGCTTGATTCGCTTTCCCCAATCTCTGTTCAGAAAATTGACAATCCTCCCCGCCTCCTGTAAACTCCCTGCATGGACATTGACCTCGACCTCTACCGCCATGAAGTGCGCGTTTCGACAAATCCGCTGGTGAGGCTTTCGGCGATTGATATTTCGCCCGATCACCCCCAGCGGACGTTTGTTTTCCTCCACGGGTTCGGGGGACACGCCGCGCAATGGCAGAATCAGTTGCAAAAATTCGCCGTGGAGAATCGCGTCATCGCGCTCGACCTGCGAGGGCATGGACTCTCCGATAAGCCCTCGACCGGTTATGACATGCCCAAGATCATCGGGGATGTAGAGACCGCGCTGACATTGTTGAAAGTGAAGGGGAAGTTTGTTTTGGTGGGACATTCCTTCGGCGGGGCGATTGTCACTGAGTATGCGCTACGAAACCCCGGCAGGGTTGAACGGTTGATCCTGATCGCGACGGCGGGTGAATATAAATTGAAGTCATTATATCGTTCGGTGTTGAGTTTGCCAGTTTCGGTTTTGCGCTGGCTTGGACCGTTGACGCGTTCATGGTTGCATGGCGCGCCGCACGCGCTCAAACGGTTTTACGGAGATAACATGTCGCGATGGATGGGCTGGGATCGTTTTGCCGCCCTCAAGGTGCCCACGCTCGTGATCCGCGGGCATCGCGACCGTGTGTTTGAGCGTCCGCTTTTCGAGAAAGTGCCGGGTTCCATTCCGGGGGCGGAAGATGCCGACATCGGCGTATCCGGTCACATGGTCATGCTAGAGCGGCGGGAAGCGGTGAACCGAGCGATAGAACGATTCCTTGAAGGCGAGGGTCAGCGTTCGTGGCGTGAATCCACTGGCAATTCACAAAAGAAAAAGGGACGCGATACTTTGCGAAATGACCGCCCGTGGCTGGAGAATTACGAGCAAGGCGTGCCATACACCGTGGGTGTGCCGAACATCCCGTTGCATCATTTGCTGCGTTCGTCGGTGAGGCGATTCCCGAATCGTACGGCGATATTTTTTGAGGGCAGTCGTTTGTCGTATCGCTGGTTGAATCGCGAGGCAAATCGTTTTGCAAATGCGTTGCTTTCGCTTGGCGTTGGCAAAGGCGCGCGGGTTGTGTTGCTGTTGCCGAACGTTCCGCAGATGGTGATCGGTTTTTACGGCGCGATGAAAGCAGGCGCGACGGCGGTCTTTGTGCCGCCAGTGATCGAGCCTGAAGAGATCGTAAGGCAGATCAAAGACTCGGAAGCGAGCGTGCTTATCACACTTTCGATGTGGGCTGGGCTTGCAAAACAAATCCAGGATGGGAGCAATGTGCCGCATGTGGTGGTGACCGACCCCGCGGATTATTTGTCTCTGCCGAAGTATTTGATCTCATCGTGGCGCAATCGCGGATATGGCTTGCGAAACGCATTGCGTTGGAAGGATTGGCTTGGAGGTAACGCTAATAAATCGCCGACGGTCGAGGTTGCGCCGGAAGACCTGGCTCTCATTCAGTACACGGGTGGCACCACCGCTCAATCAAAAGGTGTGATGCTCTCGCACCGCAATTTGGTGGCGAACGCCTTGCAGACGCGTCACTGGCTGCCGGAAGCGCGCGAAGGAAAAGAAAGGTTCTTGTGCGTCGTTCCGATCTTTCACAGTTACGGGCTGACTACCGCGATGAATGTGCCGGTCGCGCTTGGCGCGGCGATGATTCTAAAAGCGCAGTTTCAGGTTTTGGATGTGTTGAAAGCCATCAAGCGATATAAACCGACCATCTTCCCAGGCGTGCCGAACATGTATCGCGCCATCAACAATTTCCGCGGCGTTCGAAGGTATGGAATCCGATCGATCAATTACTGCATCAGCGGGTCTGAGCCGTTGCATGTGGAGGTACAGGAAGCATTCGAGAAGTTAACCAAAGGACGGCTGGTGGAGGGGTATGGATTAACAGAAGCGTCGCCGGTAACCCATGCGAATCCGCTGGGCGATAAGCGAAGGATCGGTACCATCGGCATTCCTCTTCCGTCCACAGAAGCGGTGATCCTGGATTTAGCGCGTAAAAACAAAGAAGTGAAATTAGGACAAATCGGCGAACTCGCCGTGCGCGGTCCGCAGGTGATGATGGGATACTGGAAAAACCCGAAGGCGACGAAAGAAGCGCTGACGGATGACGGCTGGCTTTTAACTGGTGATGTCGCGCAAGTGGACGAGGATGGATACACCCGCATCATCGCGCGCAAAGCGGACATGTGGTATCCCGCCAAACTGAAAAGACAACCTGCCTTCCCGCGCGATGTGGAAGAAGTGATCTATGAAATTCCGCAAGTCAAGGAAGTGGCGGTCACGGCTGTGGCGGGCAATCCATTCGCGTTCGTCATTGCGGGCGGCGAGCGCCCCACGCCGGCGGCGGTGATATCCTATTGCAAGCGGCGATTGCCGGCGCATCTTGTCCCGCGCTTTGTGATTTTTATGGATGAATTTCCAAAATCGTATATCGGCAAAGTGTTACGCCGTGAACTGGCTCGACGATATGAAAAGCACGCCTGATTTTGAAAGTCTGCTAACTGCAAACTACGTTCAACAGGGGAGCGGCTCGCCGGTCGTTTTGATTCATGGAATCGCCGCGTCTCACCACGATTGGGATGAACTGATTCCCGAGCTCTCGAAAAACGGATACGCGTCCTACGCGCTTGACCTGCTCGGTCACGGCGACAGCCCCAAACCCGATTCGCGCGCGTATCGCGTAGACTGGCTCCTGGAACATTTTTCCAGATGGATGCAATCGCTT
>CAYPCK010000259.1:0-4510 GCA_964409185.1 uncultured Anaerolinea sp.
CAGACCGACATCCACGCGCTGGCGATTCCAAAATTCATCGCGTGGCGTTCACGCCGTCATTTCAAAAATTTTCATCCTTCATCCTTTATCCTTCCTACTTTCATTTACACCACCTACACTGGTCCCCGTTTCGCCACGGATGTCCGCGGACGGGTGTGGGAAGGCGCGACTGTGACCAACCTCGCGCTTCAACTGGCATTTCACATGGGTATCGAGCAAGCCATCCTCATCGGCGTGGATCATAACTTTGCCGACAAGGGTGATGCGAACAAGACCGTTGTCTCGCAAGGCGACGACCCGAATCACTTCATGCCGAATTATTTCGGCAAAGGCGTGAAATGGCAATTACCCGACTTGGACACCTCCGAGATCGGGTACGCGCTGGCGCGCGATGCCTATCGCAAAGCGGGGCGCGAAGTGGTGGACGCCACCGTCGGCGGGAAATTGACGATCTTCCCCAAGGTGGAATACGATTCGTTATTTCGGTGAATCATTTCATGCAATACAAAATACGCAGTAGATCATGACCCTCGTCTCCATCATCACCCCCTCGTTCAACCAGGCGCGCTACCTCGAGCAGACGATTCGATCTGTGCTGGAGCAAGATTACCCGCGCATCGAGTACATCGTCGTTGACGGCGCGTCCACGGATGAGTCGGTGGAGGTCATAAAGAAATTCGCTTTGGAATCAGGCGGCTTGCCGCCGAAGCCCCAGAAGCAAGCTTCTGGATTCCATAAAATCAATTGGTGGGTAAGCGAGAAGGATTCAGGCCAGGCAGATGCCATCAACAAGGGATTGGCGCGCGCCAGCGGCGAAATTGTCGCCTGGCTGAACTCGGACGATTATTACCTGCCCGGCGCGGTTTCATCGGCGGTAAAGATGTTTGAAGAAAACCCCGAAGTTGTGCTGGTTTATGGAGATATGCTTGCAGTGGATGAGAATGGCAAGCCGTTCAACACGTTGAAGTATCGGCAACTCACCTTGCAGGACTTGCTATGTTTTCAGATCATCGGTCAGCCTGCGGTATTCTTTCGCCGCGATATGCTTGAAAAGACGGGATTGCTCGACTCCACTTTCCACTTTCTACTTGACCACCATCTCTGGATTCGCATCGCCCAACATGGCAAAATCCTGCGCGTGAACCAAACGTGGGCGGCGGCGCGTTATCACGCCGAGGCGAAGAATCGCGCCAAAGCGGCGGAGTTCGGGCGTGAAGCCTTCCGCATTTTGGCTTGGGCGAAGAGTCAGCCGGGGCTGGGCGAAACAGTTGCACTTGTGGAACGACGCGCCCGCGCCTCCGCGCACCGCGTGGACGCGCGGTATCATCTCGATGCCGGGCAATCCGCGTCCGCGTTGAAGTCCTGGATGCGCGCGTTGTTCATCCATCCGCCGACGGCGCTGGCGCGATTGAATATTTTGGGTTCGGCGGTATTGAACTTGCTTGGGTTGGGGAAAGTACGATCTGCAGTTCTTTCACGCAGGTCCGATCGGGTCAGTCGAGGATCATCCCGATGAACGCGGCGCTCGCGCCGGTTATGTTATACTGATTTTAAATTTCACAGAGGATCTTGAATGAATTTGAAGAGTGACATGGGACAAGGCAACCCGCAGTCTCGCCGCTGGGTTTCCTTGTTGTTTTTTCTGGGAGCATTAAGTTCGATCGCGCCGCTGGCGGTGTATGCGTATCTGGGGACATTTTCGCGATACCTCGCCGATGATTATTGCGCTTCCACCTATTTGTATACGTCTGATAATATTTTCGAAGCCACGTATCGCGCCTACTTTTTGTGGGCGAACAGTTACTCGCGGTTGATGTTCGGGCAGTTGATCGACCTCGGCGGCGTGAACGGGATGCGCGTGATGGCGGGCGTGGAATTGCTGATCTGGGTGATTTTGTTGGTGTGGATGTTCTCGGAGCTTGCCAAACTTCTGCGCGTCGAGATTCCCCGCGCAGGGTATGTATGGTTTGCTTGTAGCGCCATTGCCTTGAGTCTGTATCAAACCACGGCGTTGTACCAGGTGTTGTATTGGCGGACCGGGTTGATCCCCTATTCCCTGCCGTTGTTGTGGTTCGTGGGCATCGCGGCATATTTTCTGCGCTATATTCAAAAACCGTATGATACAGCGCGAGCCCGTTGGGCGGGCATCCTTTTCGTCGTTCTTGTGTTCATCGCGGGCGGGCTGAGCGAAACAACGTCGGGGATGCAGGTCGGCATGATGTTCGCGGCGGTGATCCTCGTCTGGTGGACGATGTCGCTTCACCAACGAAAGGACGCGTTGAAAATCCTCATCGCCGGGCTGGTCACCGCCGTGATCTGCATTTCGATCATGGCGGTCTCGCCGGGGACGGGTAATCGTCTCGATCGTATCATGCGCAGTTCCCCGATTTACAATCCCATGGAACTGGCGGGCGATGTCATCCTGTACACGTCGCAATTCATAGTAGATATTTTCAAGTCGTTTCCCCTGCTCGTCATTGTTGCTGTCGCTGTATCGTCGGCCGTCATGTTCCTCGCGCTTTCGACCAGAGACCAAAACGGGACACACCTTCCAACGGCGCGGTTGCGTTGGGCGTTGTTGATCGTGCCTGTCGTGGTGTTCGTCGTCATCGGGTTCAGTTACGCGCCCAGCGCGTTCGTGCGCACCTTCCCCGCGGCGCGGGCGCGTTACGCCTCGCATTTCATTTTGATGCTTGGGCTGATTCTCGAAGGAGGCATACTCGGCATCCTTGCGGCTCGTATGGGATTTTTTGTAAAACAAAACCGGGCGCGGGTTGGCGCCGCGCTGTTGCTTGCCGCGCTCATCATCCATCCGTTGCGTTCGGCGCCGCGCGTGTATTTGCTCCACTACGAGTATGAAACGTTTGCGGCGCAATGGGATGTCCGCCACGCCTTGATTCAGGAGGCGGTTGCAAACGGTGAAACCGATCTCGTCGTTGTGCAACTGGACGCGCCCGGCGGCGTCGGCGAATACAAGGGCAACCCCAAAGATTGGATCAACCGCTGTGTGGCGCGATTCTACGGCTTGCGCTCGATCGTCGCGCCGTGATGCGTATCCTTCTCCCATGACGCCTGATTCGCCAACTCCACCCATCCTCGTCACCGGCGCCCATCGCAGCGGCACGACGTGGGTCGGACGGATGCTCACGCTCGATCCGCGCCTCGCGTACATCAGCGAGCCGTTGAACGTGTTGCATCGCCCCGGTATTTTCCGCGCAACAACAAAACACTGGTATCAGTACGTCTGCGAGGAAAACGAAGCGGACTTCCTGCCCGCCTTCCACGAACTTCTCGAATATCGTTACCATCTCTTCCGTGAACTCCGGGCAGTGCGCTCCGTCAGGGACTTCCTCCGCATGGGGCGCGATTTCACCGCCTTCAGCAACGCCCTCCTGCGCGGACAACGCGCCCTGCTCAAAGATCCGTTCGCGGTGTTTTCGATGCCGTGGTTTGCACAACGCTTCAACTTCAAAGTGGTTGTCACGGTGCGTCATCCTGCCGCGTTTGCGAGCAGTCTCAAACGCCTTGGCTGGAATTTCGACTTCAACGACCTGCTTGCCCAATCCCTGCTCATGCGCGACCATCTCGAACCCTATCGTGGACAGATGCAGGCTATCAAAGCGGATGACGTTATTGGGCAAGCCAGCCTGTTGTGGACGATGATCTACCGGGTCGTTCATGCCTCGCGTGAGCGGAATCCCGAATTGATCGTTGTCCTCCATGAAGACCTCTCGCGCGACCCGACGGCGGGGTTTCGCGAGTTGTATGCCCGCCTTGGGCTGGAATACAACTCGAAGATCGAGCGAGGCATTGTGAACTCGAGCAGTTCCGAAAACCCGACCGAACTGAAACGCGGCAAGACGCACTCCGTCAAACTCGATAGCCGCGCCAACATCGAAAACTGGAAGAAGCGCCTGTCGGAAGAAGAAATTTCCCGTATTCAGGAGATCACTCATGATACGGTTCGCTTGTTCTACCCAGATGCCCACTGATAACTGATTACCGATGACTGCGCTTCCTCTCGTCTCCATCATCACACCCTCGTTCAATCAATCGCGCTACCTCGAAGCGACGATCCAATCCGTGCTGGCGCAGGAGTATCCGCGCATCGAGTATGGCATCATGGACGGCGCTTCGACGGATGGAACTGTTGACGTCATAAAAAAATACGAGGGGCGAATCGGCTGGTGGGTGAGCGAGCAGGATAAAGGTCAGACCGACGCGATCAATAAGGGGTTTGCGCGCGCGCAGGGCGACATCCTGGCATGGATCAATTCCGACGACACGTACGAGCCGGGCGCGGTTGCGTCGGCGGTAAAGTTTTTACGAGAGCATCCCGACGTGGGGATGGTCTACGGCGATTGCAACTTCATCAACGAAAGCGGACGCGTGATCGGATACCGCAACCTCTCGGGCGTCAATGAGACTCTCTCGCCCATCCTCCTGCGCCGGACGAAGGATCAAGTCCTCAAGGAACTGCCCGACCGCCTGGACAAGCACTTCTTCGTGC
>CAYPCK010000260.1:0-4467 GCA_964409185.1 uncultured Anaerolinea sp.
CATCCACCATGCCGCCGAATTACGGCGGCGTGTTGATCGAGGGAATCAACCTCACTTTCGAAAACGGACGCGCCGTTAAAGTCAGCGCGACAAAAGGCGAAGAGACGTTGAAGAAATTGATCGAGACCGACGAGAACGCGGGTCGGCTCGGCGAGGTGGCGCTTGTGCCGAACAGTTCGCCCATCAGCCAGCGCAAGATTCTCTTTTACAACACGCTGTTCGACGAGAACGCGTCGTGTCACATCGCCATCGGAAATTCGTACCGCGACACCATCCTCGGCGGCGAAGACATGACCGACGAGGAATTCGCGGCGTGCGGCGGCAACAAGAGCCTCGTCCACACCGATTTCATGATCGGCTCGGATCAATTGGATATTGACGGGATCAACCCCGACGGCTCGCGCACGCCGGTCTTCCGCGCGGGGGAATGGGTGATTGACGGTTAATCCAATCAATGACAAGCCAGCCGATGCCAAAACCCCTCCGCAGTTGGTGTTGGGTGGCATCTTCCTGTGGACGTTGTTCATGAATCTGGCGCGCGGCATTGGGCAATTGCACGGGCGCATGGCAAAGTCCATGTTGGTGGCGGATTCAGTATAAACGTCCATATCCTTGAAATTAAGGACCATCCTTCGCGCGTCTGCGCTTTTCCTGCGTTTTGACCGCCGACGGCGGATCGCTGTTCTTACTCTTGAGACGGTCGTTCGCGGTCAGCGGTTAAATTGATTTGAAGCCTGACGGAAAGGCATAACCTGCGTAAGGTGAGCTAAGGATTCAACCCGGGAGCGCGCAGATTCTCGCGGGGACTACATAGTTGAGATGAACCTCCCTGCTATAATCCCGCGCATGACCGGGTTCCGCAATACGCTCAAAACTTTCTGGACGCGCGACTCATCCATCCTGTTGGGCGGGTTCCTGCTCACGATCTTACTCATCGTTTACATCTGGCGGCCTCTCGCCGAGGAATACCTCAAGTACGTGGACTGGTCCGGCGCGTGGTGGCGTTACATGGACTGGCTCCTGCTCGGCATCTTCGGCTTCATGTCCGTCACCATCATCGCCCGCGCGGATCTCAAAACCGACCTGTTGATCGTCTTTGTCGGCGTATGCGGAGGATTGGCTATTGAGTCATGGGGAACACAAACCAACCTCTGGCATTATTACACCGCCGAACGTCCGCCGCTGTGGATCATCCCTGCTTGGCCCATCGCGAGCCTGTCCATTGATCGCATCACAAGGTTTTTAGATTGGATCGTCAAACGCAAGACGACCAATCTTCAGTCCCTCATCCCTGCCCTTTACTGGATCACCTTCGCTTCCTTCCTCACATTGATGCTGTTCTTCGTCGC
Source organism: uncultured Anaerolinea sp. (assembly GCA_964409185.1). GTDB lineage: Bacteria > Chloroflexota > Anaerolineae > Anaerolineales > Villigracilaceae > Defluviilinea. The sequence continues at coordinate 1,350 of CAYPCK010000260.1, forward strand.
CCCGACGTTTGGCAAATCGTACACGTGGTTCGCCCTGTTCCTTTGCATTCTCCTCATCCTCACCCCCACCGATCATCGTTTCGCCCTGCTCACGTTCATCGCAGGCTCGGGGCTGGGATATTTCCTCGAACTGTGGGGCACCACCCGCGAGTGCTGGACGTATTACACATTTCAAAAACCACCCCTGTTTGCCGTCCTCGCGCACGGGATGGCGGCGGTCGCGTTTTGGCGGGCGGGGTTGTTGGTGAAGATGGTCTGGGGGCAAATAATCATTGACCGTCGACAACCGACCACCGACCGCGCTCAATAACCATCTGCCGTTCGTGGTCTGCGGTCAAGACTTGGGGGAGATTCGGTCTCTCGAAGCCTCGCCGGATTTCAGTCAAGCAAGAAACATGAATTCATCCGCACCCTCTTGACACGGGGATAAATCGGCGTAGAATGTGACTTTGTGGTCACATGACTTGGAGGTCACATTTTGTATGCCCAAACCAACCTTCCTGAACCTCCCCGAAGAAAAACGCCGGGTCGTTGTCAACGCGGCGATCGAGGAATTCGCCGAATACGGCTTGGAAAAGGCTTCGACAAACCGCATTGTGGAAAACAGCGGCATCGCCAAGGGAAGTTTCTACCAATACTTCGAGGACAAATACGATATTTTCGATTACCTGCTTGATCTGATCGCAAAGGAAAAAGGGGCTTTTTTCAAAGACAAACATCCGCCCGGCGGGAACATGGATACCTTCCAATATTTTCGCTGGATGATCAAGACCGGCATGGAATTCAACACCTCCCATCCCCTGCTCACACAAGCGATCAGCCGCGTGATGTTTGGTGAAGGGCTGTATTACGGATCGAGATTTTCCGACATTCGCGAGAGGACCTCGCAAGCGTTACGAGCCATGATCAAGCAAGCCATCCAGAACGGCGAAGTGGACCCCAGTGTGGATGTGGACCTCGCCGTGATGATCATGGAAACGTGGAGCAACGCCATCAGCAATTACATCATCAATGAAGGCTTGAAGCAAAAAGACATCATGAAATGGGTACGCGCGCCGAAGACCCAGGAAAAGATAGACAAAATGCTGTATGTGATGGAATACGGCTTGCGGAAGACCGAATCGGAATTCGAAACGCACTTTTAGTGAAAGGAATTTGCGATGCTATATCTGAAACTTGCCTGGCGCAACATCTGGCGGCACCGCCGCCGCACGATCATCATTGTGCTGGCGATGGGGCTTTCGCTCGCGCTAATGATGTTCTACGACGGTCTGCTGGACGGATTCAACCGAGCCATCGCCGGCAACGCCGTGCGCGTGCTTGGGGGAAACATCCAGGCGCACGCCGCAGGCTACCGCGAAAAAGTGGACAGCAACCCGCTCATTCCGCTGGCTGACGACGCGGCGATCGTGGAAGCCGCGTTGACGCAACCCGATGTGATCGCCGCAACGCGGCGCATTCAAACCGGCGGGCTGGTGAGCAACCGCGAAGGCGCCTTTCCGCTCAACGTGATCGGCATCGAAGCCAGCGCCGAAGCGCCGGTCAGCCTGATCGCAGAGCACATCGAAGAAGGTCGCTGGCTGGCGGACGACGATGAAGATTCGGTGTTGATCGGGCGCGGGCTGGCGGACGCGCTGGCGGTCGGCATCGGCGACCGCATCATCGTGGTCGGGAGCGACATCAACAAACAGAACAGCCAGCGCACAATGACCGTGATCGGCATCTACGATATCGGCTTGCCTTCCTTCGAAAAGAGCGCGGTGTATATTTCACTTGCCGAGGCGCAAAGCATGTTCAATCTGCGGGACCAGTCCACCGAAGTGCAGATCACGCTTGACGGGGTGGGTGCAGAAGCACGGGTGGTTGCCGCGTTGACGTCGCTCCTGCCAAAGTACGAAGTGGAATCCTGGGAGAAGAATTATCCCGAACTCGGGAATGCCATCGGACAAAAGAGCGCCGTGATGGACATCTTCAGCGTGGTCATCGTGATGATCGCCGGCATCGGCATCCTCAACCTCCTGCTCATGGCGGTCTACGAACGGACGCGCGAGATCGGCTTGCTCGGCGCGATGGGACTCAAGCCCCGGCAGATCGCGGTCACCTTCATCATGGAAGGCGCGATGATCGGGGTGGTCGGCGCCGTTGCCGGCATCGCCATGGGCTTGCTCCTCAACGGGAGCATGGGGCAGGTGGGCATGGATTACAGCCAGTTTGCCGGCATCACCGAATACATGGCGTTGATCAGCGGCAAGGTCTACCCCACCCTGGGGCTGGACAAGATCGGCAACCGCGCCGTGGTGGTGATCGTGATCGCGATCTTTGCCGCGTTAATCCCCGCCGTTATCGCCTCGCGGCGCGAACCGTCTGAGGCGTTGCATCACGTGTAATATGTAATAAAGAAAAAAAACCTGACAGGTTTCCGCGAAAGACACCCCGTTTCGCGCTCCATCCATGCAAACGAATCTCTCCGTCGGGAAACTTGTAAAACCTGTCAGGTTTGGAAAAGAAAAATCATATGACCCAACTTCTCAAACTTGCCTTTCGTAATGTGGGACGCAACAAGACCCGCTCCCTGCTCTCCTCGCTCGCGGTGGCCGGCGGGATGGCGCTCCTGCTTCTCATGGTCTCGGTGCTCGAAGGAGAAATGCGCGGCGCATTGACCAACGCTATCCGCCTGCAAAGCGGGCATTTGCAGATCCGCCCAGCCTCGTATGAAGAAGGCAACACCAGCCTGAAATGGGAGGATTTGATCCCCAACCCCGAGGAGGTCATCGAGCAGATCGTCTCCTTGCCGCAAGTGACGGTGGCTACGCCGCGCCTGTTCGCCAATGGGATCTTGACCCTGCGGGACGAATCGAAGGGCATCCAGATCGTCGGTGTGGACCCAGCCTCGGCGGCGAACCAGCCCTTCCGTGACGGGTTGATCGCCGGTGAATTCATCCACCCGGAAGATCGCGAGGGCATCCTGATTGGCAATATCCTCGCCGAAAAACTGAAACTCACCGTCGGCGACGCGGTCAACCTGCTGGTCAACACCTCCAACGGCGATGTGGACGAGCAATTGTTCACCATTCGCGGAATCTTCAGCACGCGTACGCCCGGCTTCGATGAACTCAAC
>CAYPCK010000261.1:0-4452 GCA_964409185.1 uncultured Anaerolinea sp.
GATCTCGGCAAGTATCGTGTCCGCCTTCCAGACGAACATGCCGCTGTTCCATGAATGGTCGCCGCTTTGAAGCAATTGTTGCGCCGTGACTTCATCGGGCTTTTCTTTGAATCGCTTGACGGTGTACACGGGATATTTGTAATTGCCGCTCAACGGCTCGCCTTGTTGAATATACCCATACCCTGTGGATGGAAACGTCGGCGCGATTCCCAACGTGACGAGATAATCCTTTTCCGCTACATCGAATGCGGAACGAATGAGATGGTTGAACAAATCTTTATTGCGGATATGATGATCCGCCGTTTGGATCGTCATCATCGCTTGCGAATCGCGCTTTTGCAAAACCGCCGCCGCCAATGCTACCACAGACGCCGTCCCGCGCGGCGCAGGTTCGATCAAATAATTATCCGCAGGGATGGACGGAACCTGCTTTTGCATCTCGCGCGCCTGCTCCGCGACGGTGACGATCAGTATCCTCTCGGGCGGAAACAATGCTTCAAGGCGCTCGACCGTGCTTTGAAATAGTGTTTCCTTGCCAAGCAATGGCAGCAATTGTTTCGGTTTTGCTTTTCTTGAAAGGGGCCACAGGCGGGTCCCCCCGCCTCCTGCCATGATGACAGCGTATGTATGTTGGGTCATTGATAATGTTTTCCAAAACAACTCGGTGGTTGAGTAGTCCCGCGTGCCTTTCGCGGGACGTATCGAAACCACAAATAACCAACGCAAATATTGTTACAAATGTTTTCTTGAACATCGTTGGTTTCGATACGGCGGGCAAGCGCCGCTTACTCAACCAACGGAGCATTTATGTTTTGTATTCCGCTCTTTCCTCACGCATCGCCACGTAATTCATACCACCGACCTGCCGAACCATTCCTTTCAATTCCATAAGCGCCAGGGACGCAGAAACCTTCTCGATGGGCAGGTCCGACAGGTTACGGATGTCATCGATCTGCATCGGCTCACCCGTAAGGACAGCCAACAACTTCGCTTCGATCGCATCGGCGGGCATGATCTTACGTGCGGCTTTGTGTTCGCCGACGCGCGTGATGTCCAATGCTTGCATGAGGTCGGTCACGCTCAACAACGGAAGAGCGCCATTTTGAATCAATTTATTTGTTCCCTTGCTTTGAGGGGCAAGGATACTGCCCGGCACTGCAAACACCTCGCGACCTTGTTCTGCCGCGAACTCGGCTGTGATCAACGCGCCGCTTGTTTCGCCTGCCTCGACAACTACTACAGCCAATGACAAACCTGAAATGATTCTATTTCGCGGCGGGAAGTTCGACGCTTCAGGCGGCGTGCCCGGAGCATAATCGCTAATGATCGCGCCGCGCTCCATCATCTGCTCTGCCAGCGCGCGATGCTCAGGAGGGTAGATCTTATCCACACCCGAACCGAGCACGGCAATCGTGCGTCCGCCTGCCTTCAGGGTTGTTTGATGCGCGACCGCGTCCACGCCGCGCGCAAGCCCGCTAATCACTGTCATTCCATTCGCGGCAAGGAAGGATGACAATTCTTCCGTGATCTGTCTGCCATATGGAGTCACTCTTCTTGTACCAACAATTGCCACCGCGAACAAATCATCGGGCAGATATTCGCCGCGGATGTACAACACTGGTGGGGGTTGGTCAATCTCTTTCAACCGTTGCGGATACGTTTCATCCTGCCACGTTAGGATTTTGATTCCCTGCTTTTCGATTTTGTCCCAGACCTTATCCAAGTCCACGCCTTCACGCGCCTGCACAACGCGCTCGATCACTTTCGTTCCCAAGCCTGCTTCTGCCAATTCATGCGACCCGGCTTTCCACGCGGACTCTAGATCGCCAAAGTACGCGACCAATCCCTGCATGCGCACCGCGCCGATGCCTTTGATCAAGTTAAAGCCGACCCAGAATTTTTTCTCGTCCATAAAAATCTTCGAGATTCGATACTCGATATTCGGAATTGTAAACCCTATCTCCGATTCACTATTCACGATTCCCGATTTTCGAATCTCGATTATCGACTAACCCATCCAAGAGGCGAACGCGCATAGTTCGAGAATCAACCTCCACGTCCAGAATGACCGAGGGAATCGCGGGAAGAAGAATCTCCCTGCCCGAGTCATCCCGCATCACATACACATCATTCGCGCCTGTTTCCAAAATCTCGACCAACTCGCCGAGCGGATTGTCATTCTCGTCTACGACTTTGAATCCGATTAGTTCATGCTGATAGATTTTACCCGCAGGCAACGGCGGGACGTCCGACTTCTTCACGAACACCCATTGATTTCGATACAACCCAACATCTTCGGGGGTTTCGATGTTTTTGAATTTTACGAGTAACCCCGATTGATGCGGACGTACGCTCGTCAGGGTCATCGGCTTATATTCTTCGCCCACAAAAAGTTTCCTGCCTTTTTTCATTCGTTCGGGAAAGTCGGTATGCAAATCCATGATGATCTCGCCATGCAACCCGTGCGGACGCCGCAAAAAACCGACGCTCAAATAAAGCGGCTCGCCTTTCGGCGAGCCTGTGTTTTTCTCGTTTGCCATTATTCCGGCTCGACCACATCGAGCGTGGCATGTTTGCCTTCACGCTCCGCCGCCACCCGCAACAGCGCGCGGATGGAATTGGCGACCTTGCCGCCTTTGCCGATGACGCGCCCCATATCGTCTTTGGCGACAGCCAACTCGATGCGCACGCGCGAATCGCCTCCCGACTGCGTGACCTGCACTTCCTCAGGATGCTCCACTAAAGACTTGGCGATGTATTCGATCAATTCCTTCATAATATCACTTTACGCAGTACGCACTACGCAGTATTCAGTGTTCCGTACTTCGTACTGCGTATTCCCTATTTACCCTTGCCAGCCGCCACGCGCTTGGCTTCGGTTTCTTCCGCTTCTTTGACGAGCGTTTCAACTGTCTCGCCCTTTTTGAAGCGTTCCCAGCGATCCAGCGTGCCAGACGCCTTGAAAACCTGCGCAACAGATTCGGTCGGCAATGCGCCGTTCTTCATCCAGTGATACACGCGGTCTTCCTTGAGATGCACCGTCGCCGGCTGGGTGCGGGGATTGTAATAACCCAGGATTTCCAAAAATTTGCCGTCGCGAGGGGACTCTTTGTCCGCGGCGACGACGCGGTATGTGGGTTGACCCTTCAACCCGATCCGACGTAAACGAATACGAACCATCTTGCTTTATCTCCTTGATAAGTTTTACGTTTCAGGCAGGCATAGAGAGGTGTGTGAAAGGAACACATGCGGGCTGAAAACGCAGGCGCAATTTTACCAGAGAATTTACATTTGCTCTCGCTGGGTCTGAGACCCAGCGAAGCGAGGCAGAACAAACGAAATCCTCGTCCCCTGCCCCACCTCGGATTCTGCCCAAATTTTTCCTCCGTGCGCCTCGACCAAATATTTCGCGATCGAAAGCCCCAACCCCATTCCGCCCGAATCGCTGGATTTATAGAATCGGTCGAAGATGCGACTCAAATCGTCGGCTCGGATTCCCTCCCCGCTATCTTCGACAAAGATCGTCACGCTTCGTCCCTCAGGGGCAGTTGATTCAGTCACCCCAACTTTGATCTCACCCCCGCTTGGCGTATACCGCACCGCGTTCGCCAGCAGATTCGCCAGCACCTCGCGAATGCGCAACGGGTCAACCCCGATCACATCCGCATTGCCCAACTCCAACTCGATCTTGATTTCCTTTTCGTTCGCCTGCGATCCAAACGCCGAAACGGCTTCACGAATCAACAATCCCAAATCTGTTGATTCGCGCTTCAAGTGAAGAGAGCCGCTTTCGGCGAGAGCGAGCGTCCGCAAATCGTCCACCAGCCGCGAAAGGATTTGCGTCTCATCATAAAGCGACTTCAAACGCTCCACATCGGGCGAATACACTCCGTCAATCATCCCTTCGAGGTTTCCCTGCATGATCGTAAGCGGCGAACGCAATTCGTGCGAAATATCCGCCAGCATGTTGCGGCGTTGTTTGTCATTCAACTCCAGTTTTTCAGCCATCGAATTGAATTCGCGCAACAACGCGCGCACTTCAAACGGTCCCCGCTCCTCCACGCGCACGGTGAAGTCGCCATCTGCCACGCGGTTCGACGCTTCGAGCAACTCATCCAATGGCATGGACATCCGCCGTAGATTACGCACGCCGAAAAACACCGCCGCGATCAATATGAATAAACCCGCAAACCCAAATGGCAAAATAAAATCGGGACGGTCCAGCGGCGGCACGCCGTGAAAATCCACGAACGGATCGAGGAAGAATCGGAGCATCGCCATCACCCCAACGCAGGCGAAGAAACTAAACAGGATGAAAAAACATCCCATTCTGCGGAAGAAGGGTCCGCGGCGCATTTGCCAGCGTTTGGGGGGCCATTCTTCGTTCTGGGGCCACCACCGCGGTCGATGGCGAAAGGGTGGGTGATGTTTCATGGTTTTGTGCGGGGCGAC
>CAYPCK010000262.1:0-4443 GCA_964409185.1 uncultured Anaerolinea sp.
CACGAACTTTCACACCGACATTCACTGTCACGCCGTCCCCAACAGCGACGGCGACACGAACTTTCACACCGACATTCACTGTCACGCCGTCCCCAACAGCGACGGCGACACGAACTTTCACACCGACATTCACTGTCACGCCGTCCCCAACAGCGACGGCGACGCGAACTTTCACACCGACATTCACTGTCACGTCGTCCCCAACCGCGACGACGACACGAACTTTCACGCCTTCCGCCACAAGAACGCCACTACCGACGCGCACGTACACGTTCACGATGACTCCGTCGAAGACGCCGACCGAGACGCCATCGGCGACACAGACCTCCACATCGAGTCCGACGCGTACGCCCACGTTGACGCCATCGCGCACGATCACGCCGTCCCGCACAGCCACCCGCACGCCGACAAAAACGTTGACGCCCACCCTCACACCATCGCGCACGTTGACGCCTTCGATCACCCCGTCGCGCACACCAAGCCGCACACCCACCGTCACACCGACGGTGACGCGCACGCCCACGCGCACACCTTTCCGCACCAGCACACCGACGCCGAACCGCGGTTGCGACCGCATCGAGTTCGTGAAGGATGTGACCGTGCCGGATAACACGGTGCTCGCGCCCGGCTCGTCGTTCACCAAAGTGTGGCGGTTGAGGAACGCCGGCACCTGCGCGTGGACGAAGTCGTATCAATTGGTGTTTGCCAGCGGCACGCAGATGGGCGGGCGGAATTTCACCACCCTGCCTAACGCGGTGGCGCCCGGGCAAACGGTGGATATTGCCGTGAATTTCACCGCTCCGCTCATCGCAGGCGATCACCGCGGCAACTGGTTGCTCCGCAATGAAAACGGCGAACTCTTCGGCACGTCGGCGAACGCCAACCAGCCGTTCTGGGTTTCGATCCGCGTGCAGACGCCCGCGTTGACCGGCAAGGTCTACGACTTTTACGCGAACGCCTGCGCGGCGCAATGGTTCTCCGGCGCGGGAAGCCTGGATTGCCCCGGCGCGAACAACAATGCCAATGGGTTCATCCTCAAGCAGACAACGACGAGGCTGGAGGACGGCGCATCCTCGACCAAGCCCGGACTGTTGACCGTTCCGCAAAATGTTTCGAACGGTTTCATCCGCGGCGTGTTCCCCTCGTTCCGCGTGCAATCCGGCGACCGTTTGCAGGCGATCGTCAACTGTGAAAGCGGCGCAACCCGTTGCGGCGTGTTGTTCCGCATCGACTACCAGCTTTCGGACGGCATTGTGCGCGAGTTCTGGGCGTTCGGCGAGCAATACGACCGGAACTATTTCACGGTGGATTTGGACCTGACCCCGCTGGCGGGGCAAAACGTACGGTTCGTCTTCACGATCCTTTCGCTGGGCGATGCGGACGGCGACCGCGCGCTATGGGTCGAACCGCGCATTGTCAGAACCATACCGACGAGTACGCCGACGCCGTAACAGTAAAAGTAGGAGCAGGTCTGAGACCTGCCCTTACTTCGCAAACCTCCCCTGCTATAATCTTTTCCATGGATATTCGCGCCGGCATCCTAGCCACGGTCTTCTTCCTCTTCATCGCCGCGTTCCTGGTGATGCGTTCTGGATTTCGCGCGTTCCTTTCGGCGAGAAAACTTTCGTTTTATCGAATCAAGCGTCAACGACAGAGAGGCGGCGCGATCACTTTTCTCGGTGGAATGCTGGTGCTCGCGCTTGCGATCTGGGCGTCCATTTTTGGCGAGCCGGTCGCCTATCGGTATTTTCCGCCCTCGCCGACCATCACGCTATCGCCCACCATCACCCTCTCGCCGACCATCACACTCTCCCCAACCATCACCCTTTCGCCGACCATCACCAACACACCGTCCGTCACCGATACGCCCACCGTGACGCCGACGCCGTTCATCCCGCTTGCCATCGAAGCGTTGTTCGAAAGCAACGTCACGCCGAACCCCAACGCGGTGTTCAGTCCGCTTCAATTCACCGAGAACTGCGCGAACTTCCTCGAGTTCGAAGCCGCGACCGTGTTCCAGAACCCCGTTGATTACATGTGCGCGGTCTTCACCTATGCCGAAATGGTGCCCGGCGCGCAATGGACCGCGCTGTGGCTGCGCGACGGCGAACTTGTTCACTACGAAACAATTCCGTGGGATGGCGAGACCGGCGGCTACGGATTTACCGAATGGCAGGCGCCCCCCGATCAATTCTTGCCCGGCACCTACGAAGTGCAGATCTTTGTCGGGCTCGAATACAAGGTCGTCGGTCAATTTTTAGTGCAGGGCGACGCGCCGACGGCGGCTCCCACCCCAAGTGGAACTGTCTCGCCCACCCCAGCCGTGACTCAACCCCCGTAATGCTCGCTGTTGGTCGAGTATACATGCTGGTTTCGATATGTCCCGCGACAAGCATCGCGGGACGACTCAACCAGCGGGTTTCAAAAGCCAACGAAAGGAATCCTTATGACTCAACCCTCCTTCCAGGACCACTACCCCGACTCGTACGCCCACTGCTACGGATGCGGCACGCTCAACGAGCATGGACATCACATCCAAAGCCATTGGGACGGCGATGAATCCGTCTGTCACTTCATGCCCAAGCCGTACCACATCGCCATTCCCGGCTACGTCTACGGCGGGTTACTCGCCTCGCTGATTGACTGTCACGGCACAGGGACAGCCGCCGGGGTCGCGTATCGCGCCGCGAAAGAAGCAGACCCCAACTCCGAACCCAACACGCGTTTCCTCACTGCGACGCTCCACGTAGATTATCTCAAACCAACTCCGCTCGGCATCGAACTGGAAGTGCGCGGTAGAGTGAAACAGCACAGCGGGCGCAAAGTCGTCATCGAAGAGTGGATCCTCGCCAACGGCATCGTCACCGTCCGCGGCGAGGTCGTCGCGGTGCAGGTGCCCGCGTCGCTGGTGGAGGAGTTGTTGAGGGGAAAGTAGGACTCGATCTGAAAACTCCGAGTATTAGGTAACTTGGAGTTTTGTTTACTTCTTCATCGGCTTCGCCATCTCGTCCTTCACGGCATGATACAAATTCTCCGCTTTCAATTCGCTCAGCGCATAGCACGGCGCTTTGAGGTGGTTCGCCAGTTGTTGCGCGAGCCCCTGGTCGAAGGCGGCGTGTTCCATGTTGATGACCACGCATTTGATCTTTTCGTTGGCGATGAGTTCGGCGAACTTGTACGATTCTTCCTGCGGGGGCAACGCGCCGATGGAGACATTCCCCGCGCCGTCGGTGAGTACGATCAACAGCGGTTCCACATCGGGGTGATGCAACTTTTCCTGACGCAGCACATCCGCCGCCATGAACAACCCCGCCGAAAGCGGGGTCTTGCCGCCGACGGGGATGTCCATCAGCGCGCGTTGGGCTAATTGAACAGAATTGGTTGGGGGAAGAACAAGTGTCGCGCGATCCTTTTGGAAGACGATCAACCCCACGCGGTCGCGGCGTTGATACGCGTCAGTAAGCAGGGACAAAATCGCGCCCTTCGTCGCGTTCATCCGCTCGGCGACCGCCATCGACCACGACGCGTCCACTAAAAATAAAACTAGATTCGCCACGCGCTTGACGCGGATCTTGCGTTGCAAGTCGGAGGACTCGATGGCGAACGCTAAACGTTTTCGTTTTTCGGTGCGTTTTTTCTGGTGAGGCGCCGCGGCGCGGAAGGTGGCATCGAAGGCGATGTCGTCCTTCTTTTCACCGGCGGGGCGCGCCTTGATGTAGCGTCCGTGTTTGCGCTCGGTCTTGGTGAGCGAGCGTCGCCCTGCTTGCTTGCGCGTGAGTTTATCGAGAGGCGTGTTTAATTTGCGCGGCTGAAACTTCTCACCCGCCTTGACCTTCTGCCCGCCTTCCCACCAATTCGCATTCGTGTTGGCGAACACATCCTGCGGCATCGGCTCGGGCTTGCCCTCCTGCGGACCCTCCTCGCGCTCATCTTCGAGTTTTAAGTTTTTTTTTCTTCGGATTTATTTTGCTGGGATTCGGAGTCGTCCGCTTCCGACTCATCCGGCATGGATTGCCCCGCTAATTGCTCGATGCGTTCCTGCAACTGCTCGGTGGTCATCTCGGCTTGCTGGAAGGGAGTGCGTTTGATGCGGTGCGGCAAAGCCAGTTCCGCGGCGAGGGCAATGTCGTGATCGTTGATCTTCGTGCGACCCTCGAAGGCGGCTTGCGCGCGCGCGGCTTTCAGGATGACCAAATCCGCGCGGTGACCGTCCACGTTGAGCGAGGCGGTCAACGCGGCGATGGACAATAAATCGCGGCTGGTGTGCTTGACCTCGCCCACGAGTTCGCGTCCCTTCTCGATTTGGCGCGATAGCTCACCCTCCTTGGGTTGCCACTGTTGGCGGAATGACTCGGCGTCCTGTTCGAAGGCGAGATTGCGTTCCATGATCATCACCCGTTCGCGCGCATCGCGGATGCCGACAATATCCACGGAGAGGGCGAA
>CAYPCK010000263.1:0-4430 GCA_964409185.1 uncultured Anaerolinea sp.
AGACCCTGCCTGCGCGCCAATCCAGTTTGATTCCGCGAACCTGCCCGATGATGAACGCCGCAACGACACAGATCAATATTTGCAGGAGGAAACCCGCCTGGTCATTGTTCGGACCCAGCAGGCGCAGCGTCAACGCCGGGAAAGACAGCAACGAAGCGGCGAACCAGCCCGCATACACCGGCTTGAACCGGTCATCATTGGTAAAACGCCACAACGGGTAGGTCAGCCCGGATAAGATGATCGCCTGCATGCCCAGCCCAATCAGCCCGAACCAGGCGAGGCTCGAAAGACTCCCCGAGGCGATCGCCGATTGCTCCATGGACCAAAGTGTGAAATGGTAAATGAACGAACAGAACGGAAAAAAGAGCGCCAGCAAAAGGAAGACGACCAGCGCGCCCGCCGACCGGTTCACCGGTGGCGAGGCGGATTCAAGGGTGGTTTCTGCCATGTTTGCTGCGACTCCTCATTGACCGAATAAATAGAGATCGAAAAATTCGACCACGCGTTGTTCATATTCTTCGGGGTAGACCTTGTCAAAATCCACGTGACCCAGCGCGGGGTCGAACCACAATTCCTTTGGCTCGCCCGCCGCATCGTACAACTTCTGCCCGCTATCGGGCGAGATCGCCACGTCCGCGCCGCCTTGCATGAGGAAGACCGGGCGCGGGCTGATCTGCGCGATATATTTTGTGGTGTCGATGTCGTCGGTGGTGAACCCGCTTTCGCGCTCCGCCCAAAAGACGATGAGCGGCGCGAACGGGAAGGCGGGCAGGTTGGCAAAGTGATCGATGCTGGTCTCGACCGTATCGTTCAGTGACGAGAACGCCGAATGCGCCACCACCGCTTTGATATTTTCGTTCTGTGACGCGTACTGGATGACCAGCATACCGCCATACGAATTGCCGAGGATGCCGATTTTGTCGGGGTCAATGTCGTTGCGGGCGACCAGGTATTGGTACCACGCCTCCATATCGCGGACTTCGTTCATGCCGAAGGTGATCTGTTCGCCTTCGCTGTAATCGTGCGCGCGGATGCTGGTGATCAACGCGCCATAGCCGTGACGGTGCAACATCTCGGCTTCGTTCAACAACTCCTTGCGCGTGGATTTGTATCCGTGTTGCATGATGATGACCGCGCCATTCTCCGATGGGACAAACCAGCCGACAAGCTTCAACCCATCTGACTCGATCTCCACATCCTCGAACGTCAGCCCGTAATCGGCGGGCGTTTCCTCGGGAAGTTTGCGCGTCTCGTCGTTCGGCGCGGTGATGAGTTTATGCGCCTCGCTCTTCGTCAGCGCGAGCACGCCAACCGTGACGACCAGCAACAGTATGCCGACGATGCCGAAGGTGATTTTCGTTCTTCGTTTCATAACTCCTCCAAATACAGACGGTTGTGATGATAAACCCGACGGTCAATCCGCCGTTGCTTCGACCGCTTCATTCGCCGGTTGGCGCGGCTTCACGTTGAGCAGTTTGAACGCCCACTGCACCGACGGACCGATCAACACGGCGAACACCAGCGTCCCCACCCCCAGCGGACCTCCCAACAGCCAGCCGATGGTGACGACGATCACTTCGAGCGCGCCGCGCGCCAAGCGCACGCTCCACCCCGTGGTGCGATGGATCGCCAGCATCATGCTGTCGCGCGGACCCGCGCCCGCGTCCACGCCGATGTAGACGGCGGTGGCAAGTCCCTGAATCAAAATTCCCGTGAGAAAGAACGCAATTTGAAGGATGAGATTTCCCGTCACAGCGGGGATCAACCACAGGCACAAGTCCAGCCACGGACCGATGCTCAAAATATTTCCCAGCGTGCCCCAGCCGACCCCCTCGCGCATCGCCACCGCAAGGAGCAACACCGCGAATCCGACAATCATGGTCATGGTGCCGATCGAGATGCGGAAGATATCCGCCAGCGCAACCTCGAAGACGATCCACGTGCCCGTGCCCACATCGGCGCGGATGATTAGGGCGATGGCAAGCCCGTACAAAAAGAATCCAAATTGAATGACGATAAAGTCGCGGGGAAAGGTCTTCCAACGAATCGGTTTGAGCATGAGTCTCCTGTTCTCTGTGTCATTGCGAGTGGCGCTTTAGCGCCACGTGGCAATCACGCAAGGGGATGGTATCTCGACTAACCTATAAACAAATGTTTGATGATGAGTCGAGATTGCCACGTCGACGCCTTCGGCGTCTCCTCGCAATGACACGTGAATTCAGATATTATCACCCATGTTACACTTGCGCCATGCGGAAAATTTTCGAAGTGAAAAAAGATAACTTCATCATCAGCACCGACCCCGCGCGGCTCGACCTTGATGCCATCGTCGAATTTCTCGCGCGCGCCTACTGGGCAAAGGGACGCCCGCGCGAACGCACCGAACGCGCCCTCGCCCACTCGCTCGTTTTTGGAGTGTACAACGGCGGCAAACAGATCGGTCTTGCGCGCGTCGTCACCGATTACGCCATCTTCGCCTACCTCTGCGATGTCTTCATCCACGAAGACTATCGCGCGCACGGGCTCGGCAAGTGGCTCATGCACACCGTCCACAGCCACCCCGACCTGCAAGGTCTGCGCCGCTGGACGCTCGCCACGCGCGACGCGCACGGGCTGTATCAACAATTCGGCTGGGACGCGCTCGGCAACCCCGAAAGTTGGATGGAAATCTTCCGCCCGTTTCCCGGCGAAGGGCGAGACTGATGAATGCGAAACTTCGTCTCAAGCCAGGACGCGAGAAGAGTCTCCTGCGCCGCCATCCGTGGATCTTCTCCGGCGCGATTCAACATGCAGATGAAAATATCGCTTCAGGCTCGACCGTGGACCTGCTCGCCTCCGACGGAGCATTTCTCGCGCGTGCGGCATTCTCGCGCCATTCGCAAATCCGCGCCCGCGTGTGGACGTTCGAGGATGAAGCGGTTGACAAAGATTTTTTTCGGCGCAAAATTCAATCCGCAATCAAATCACGTGACACGCGGAACTTGACACGTGACACAGACTCATACCGCTTGATCTACGCCGAGTCCGATGGCATCCCCGGCATGATCGTGGACCGTTATGGCGATGTGCTTGTCCTGCAATCCCTTACAGCGGGAAGCGAATACTGGAAGGAAACCATCGCCGACCTATTGCTCGAAGAGACCGGGCTTTCGACCATCTACGAACGCTCCGACGCCGATGTCCGCGAACTGGAGGGGCTGAAGCCTCGGGTTGGGGTTCTGCGAAGTTCGATACTCGATACTCGATCTTCGAATATCGAATTATCGAATATCGTTATCACCGAACACAACTTGAAATTCAACGTCAATTTGGAAAGCGGTCACAAAACCGGCTTCTACCTCGACCAGCGCGCCAATCGCCTGCGCGCCCGCGAACTGGCAAAGGATAAAGATGTGCTCGATTGCTTTTGCTACACCGGCGGATTCTCGGTCAACGCGTTGGCAGGTGGTGCGAAATCTGTTTTGTCTGTGGATTCTTCCGCCGACGCGCTGAACATGTGCAAAGAAAACGTCGCTCTCAACAATCTTCCCGCTGACCGGCAATCCTCGCTCGAAGGCGACGTATTCCAACTCTTGCGCAAATTCCGCGATAAAGCCCGCTCCTTCGACATGATCGTCCTCGACCCGCCGAAGTTCGCGCCCACCTCCGCGCACGCCGAAAAAGCCACCCGCGCCTACAAGGACATCAACCTGCTCGCCTTCAAATTGCTGCGACCCAACGGGATTTTAATGACCTTCTCCTGCTCCGGAGGGGTTGACGCCGGCTTGTTCCAAAAGATCGTCGCGGGCGCCGCCCTCGATGCCGATGTGGACGCGCAAATTATTGAACATCTCTCGCAGAGAGACGACCACCCCATCGCGTCGCACTTCCCCGAGTCCGCGTATTTGAAGGGGCTGGTGTGTATTAAAAAGTAGAGGCACGACATGTCGTGCCTCTACTTCATATTTGACAAATATTCAATCAATTTTATTTCTCATCCCCCAAACTGGATATCGCCCTCAGCAACCCGAACACCAGCATGCCGAGTTTCAGTCCTTCGCCTGCGGTGAGGGCGGTTTCGCTTTCGTTCTTTTCCGCGCGTCGGTTGAGCAACAGCGCCGCGATGAGTCCTGCAAACGCGCCGATGAGCGCGCCGATGAGTAAGGTTCTGCCTTTGTTCATGGTTTGCCTCATTGGTGTCACTCTGAGGGAGCGGCGTTCTGTGCCACGACCGAAGAGTCTCCTTCACTGTGCCAGAGATTCTTCGCTCCGCTCAGAATGACACAACAAAAATTTATTTCCTTCCAAAAAATCGCTTGACGCTTGCGCCGAGACCGTCGAGCAGAAGCACCGGCTTCACCGCCATGTCCGCGCCGCGCTTGATGTAGACCGCGGCTTTGTGGACGTAATCCTGCGCCAGCCCGGTGTAGGTCGGTGTAATGTTGAGCAGT
>CAYPCK010000264.1:0-4427 GCA_964409185.1 uncultured Anaerolinea sp.
CGCGGATTTACGCTGAAGATCGGCGAGGGATTGGCAGGCTGGGTTGTCAAACACCGTGAACCTGCCCTCATTGACGACTTATTGATGGATGAGCGTTGGGTGAAGAACACATCTTCCTCCCGCGAGCATCGCAGTGCCATTGCCATGCCTCTTTTGGTGGCGGAGGATGTGATCGGGGTTCTGATGGTGTATCACCGTAAGACGGAATACTTCAGCCCCGAGGTGTTGAACCTCGTGAAAGCGATTGCAGGTCAGGTGGCGGTTGCCATCAACAATGCCCGGTTGTACGAGTTGATCCGTGACCAGGCGGAACGGTTGGGGAACATGCTGCGCCGGGAACAGGAGGATGCGAGCCGTTCGCAGGCCATTCTCGAGGCGGTGGCGGATGGCGTGCTGGTCACAAACCCGAACAACCGCATCTCGTTTATCAATAAATCTGCCGGGCACATTCTCAGGTTGGATTCCGGCAAAGTCATCGGGCAAACCCTCGATGACTTTGGAGGGTTGTTCGGGAAGTCCGCCGCATCATGGATGCAGACCATCAATACCTGGTCTGAGTCGCCGTCATCGTACCGCGAGGGTGAAACGTTCGCCGAACAACTAGTTCTGGAAAACGGGTTGATCGTACTTGTGCACTTGGCGCCGGTGATCCTGCAAAATGATTTCCTTGGAACAGTGTCCATCTTCCGCGATATTACACACGAGGTGGAAGTTGATCGGTTGAAATCCGAGTTTGTGGCAACCGTCAGCCATGAACTGCGGACACCCATGACCTCCATTCGCGGCTATGTGGACGTCCTGTTGATGGGGGCGGCGGGCGCGCTGAACGAGAACCAGGCGCACTTCCTGAAGATCGTAAAAGGGAATACGGAACGCCTGAATATTCTCGTCAACGACTTGCTGGATATTTCCCGTCTCGAATCAGGCCGTGTGACCTTATCCCCCCAAGCGCTCGATTTGCGTGAAGTCGCCGAGGATGTGATCGGCGACATCCTGCGGCGCTCGCAGGAGGAAAACAAGCCCATTGCGCTCTCGCTGGATGCCCCAAAGAAATTACCACTGGTGTACGGCGATGCGGAACGCGTGCGCCAGATCCTTGGCAACCTCGTAGACAATGCCTATCACTACACCCCCGACCATGGGACGATCCTTGTCCAGCTCCATCCATTGAACGGCGGGAACGAAGTGCAGGTCGACGTTCGAGATAACGGGGTGGGCATCGCCCTCGGAGATCAGGCGAGAGTTTTTGAGCGGTTCTATCGCGGCGAGCACCCGTTGGTGCTGGCAACGCCGGGAACCGGACTCGGTCTATCCATCGTCAAGGAACTTGTGGAAATGCATAAAGGACGGATCTGGGTGCAAAGCGCCGGGCTGCACGGTGAAGGAAGCACATTTTCTTTCACCCTGCCGGTCTATAAAAATTAATGAGGCATGAATGGCGAAGATATTGATTGCGGAAGACGAACGCGATATTCGAGATCTGGTTGCCTTCACCCTGCGGTTTGCGGGTCACGAAGTGATCGCCGCGACTAATGGGGAGGAGGCGGTGGATCTCGCGCCGAAGATCAACCCGGACTTAATCCTCATGGATGTGCGCATGCCGCGCATGACCGGGTATGAAGCATGCAAGATCATCAAGACCATGCCGGGCATCAGAGATGTTCCTGTGGTATTCCTCACCGCACGCGGGCAGGAATCGGAGATTCAACAGGGGCTGGGAGTGGGCGCCGAGGAATACCTCCTTAAACCCTTTGCTCCCGACCAGCTTACCGAACGTGTGAAAGCCATCCTGGCAAAATTCGGAAAATAAATTGAGCGCGATTCTTCTCGATAACTCGATTGTGCATTACGAGGTGCTTGGGCGCGGACGCCCGGTCATCTTTCTGCATGGTTGGGTTGGCTCGTGGCGGTATTGGATCTCCTCCATGCAGGTTGCTTCCACATCCTACCGCGCCTATGCGCTTGACCTTTGGGGGTTCGGCGACACGGCGCACCTCGAGTCGAACTTTACGCTCACACAACAAGCCTCGTTGATCGACCGGTTCCTGATCGAAATGGGCATCGGCAAGGTTGCCCTTGTGGGGCACGGCTTGGGTGGTCTCGTTGCCTTGTGTTACGCCAATAATTTCCCCGGCAGCGTTGACCGCGTGATGACGATTGGTTGCCCGTTGACGATCGAGGGCGTCCATCAGCGTATGCAGACATCCCCGCCTGCTGACTTGGTGGACTGGCTGTCGAACCGCACCCCCGAATCGACTGCCGCCCTCGCCGACGCCTCCAAAGCGAACCTTCAGGCGGTTTCCACCTCCCTGAAAGGACTCCAAGCCGACAACCTGTACCCGAACTTCCGCATTCTCAACATCCCCGCGTTGTTCGTCTACGGCGAAAGCGACCCCGCGATCACCGTCCCCGAGGAGAGCGCGGTTACATCCACCCTGATTCATCAGATCGTTCTGGATGGCTCCGGGCATTTCCCCATGCTCGATGAATCGGTCAAGTTCAACCGTCTGTTGATGGATTTCCTCGCTCTCGAATCGGGAGCCAGTCCCAGTGAACTGCAACTCAAGGAAGAGTGGAAGCGCCGGGTACGCTGATTTCTGAGTTGACAAAATAACTTTCGCGTCATATAACTACCCCAATAATTCAACGGGGCGTCCCACGATGCGGGACTGAGAGGAGCGAGCCGCGCTCAACCCGAATTACCTGATCCAGGTCATGCTGGCGGAGGGACTCCTTTCAAGAATCAAACATCCTCCGCTAGGAGGATGTTTTTTCTTGAACCGCATCATCATCCTCGCCAACGGCGAACTACCCAACCCCGACCAAGCCCGCACCCTCCTGCATGCGGACGATTACCTCATCTGTGCAGATGGCGGCACCCGCCATGCCGTTGCGCTTGGACTCACTCCGCACCTCATCATCGGGGACATGGACTCAACCGAGAAGGATACGCTAAAATTTTTTCAAGATGCAGATGTCGAGATCGAACTGTACCCTCGTGACAAAAACGAAACCGACCTCGAACTCGCCCTTGCCAAAGCCGTTGAACTCAACCCGCAAGAAATCATCGTCATTGCCGCCCTTGGTGGTCGCGTGGACCAAACCCTCGCCAACATCGCCTTGCTTTCAAACCTGGTATCTGCAACTTGCAACCTGAAACTCGATGATGGGGTGGAGGAAATCTTCTTCCTCCAGAATCAAGCCCAAATTAAAGGGCGAAGCGGAGATGTCATCTCCTTGATCCCATGGGGCAATCCAGTCCATGGAGTCCAGACTAAAAACCTAAAATGGCAACTCAACGATGAAATCTTGTATCCCAACAAAACCCGCGGCATCAGCAATGAAATGATCGCTGACATCGCCGAAGTCAAAATCGAATCTGGCTTACTCCTCCTTATTCACCGCCGCAATCTCTAATTCTCCAGTCTCCAATTCTCTAATTCCCCAATTATCTCCGAAAGGTCACCATGCATCGCCCCATCCTTCCGCCCTCTGCCCTCCGTCTTCTGCTCTTCGCCCTCTGCCTTCTGCTTTCCGCTTGCGCATCTCAACCCTCCACCCTCACCATCATGACTCACGATTCATTTTCAATCAGCGAAGACCTGGTCAAAGCATTTGAAACCGCGAACAACGTGACGCTCGTCTTCCTCCCCAGCGGCGACGCAGGCGCGATGCTCAACAAAACCATACTTACAAAATCAGCGCCGCTCGCCGATGTGATGTTCGGCGTGGATAACACCTTCCTCTCCCGCGCCCTCGAGGCGGATATTTTCACTGCATACGAATCGCCCGAGCTGAAAAACATCCCCGCCGAATTTCAACTCGACCCATCGCACCGCGCCACGCCGATTGATTTCGGCGACGTGTGCATCAATTACGACAAAAAATATTTTGCCGATAACAATCTCGCCGTGCCGCAATCGCTCGACGATCTCACCAAGCCTGAATATCAAAACCTGCTTGTCGTTGAAAACCCCGCCACATCCTCAACCGGGCTTGCTTTCATGCTCGCCACTGTTGCGCAATACGGCGATGGTTTCACCGAATATTGGCGCGCTCTCAAAGCCAACGGTGTCGTCGTCGTGGACGGTTGGGAGACCGCCTACTACACCAACTTCAGCGCCTCCTCTGGACGTGGACCTCAGCCGCTCGTCGTCTCGTATGGGACATCGCCTGCCGCAGAAGTCATCTTTGCTGACCCGCCCGTGGACGACGCCCCCACCGCCTCGCTTGTCTCCGCTGGAGCCTGCTTCCGCCAACTCGAATTTGCCGCCATCCTCAAAGGGACTCAAAACCAAGCCCTCGCCGAAAAATTTATAGACTTTATGCTGAGCCAGCCATTCCAAGAAGACATGCCCCTGCAAATGTTCGTTTACCCCGTGAACCCGAATGCCGCTCTGCCCGAAGCATTCACCCAACACGCCCAC
>CAYPCK010000265.1:0-4397 GCA_964409185.1 uncultured Anaerolinea sp.
GGCGCGGCTTTTTATTTCACCAACCAAACTGTGGAAGCGGTCGCGCCCGGTCAGCCGACCCAGTTCGTTCCCACATCGAACGCCGCGCCGACCACGTACTTCCTGCCAACGCTCACGGCATTCCCGAATTTCACGCCGTATGTGTTCGAAACCTCCACCCCGTTCGTTCTCAGCAACGGACCGGCGCCGACGGTGATCGGATATTCGCTGGCGGGGCGTCCCATCGAGGTATATCAATTCGGGAATGGCGAACGCGAATACCTGATCGTGGCGGGGATTCACGGCGGATACGAGTGGAATACCATTGCCCTCGCCAACGAAATGATCGAATATCTCAACAAAAATCCAGGCGCCATTCCCTCGGATGCGACTCTATACATCATCCGCAACATGAACCCGGACGGGGAAGCGCGCGCGCACGATGTGGAGGGGCGGGTCAACAACAACGGCGTGGATTTGAACCGCAACTTCCCCAGTGAAAACTGGGTCGCCGATTGGGACCGCGACGGCTGTTGGATCTATCGTCCCACGACTGGAGGGTTATACGGCGGTTCGGAACCGGAAACCCGCGCGGTGATGAGCTTTGTCCAGTCCCACGAGATCACCGCGCTGATCAGTTATCACAGCGCGGCATTGGGCGTCTTTCCCGGCGGCGTCCCCTGGACGGCGGAGTCGAAGCAACTGGCGAAAGCGCTGGCAAAAGCGACCGGCTACCCCTACCCGCCTGTGGATACCGGCTGTGTCTACACCGGCACCCTCGCCGATTGGGCGGTGGAGAACGGCGTCGGCGCGGCGGTGGATATGGAACTGCGCAATCACCGCGACACCGATTTCAATGAAAACCTGAAGGCGTTGAATGTCTTCTTGAGTTTTATTCCGTAATGAAATATCATGTAGGGGTGGACCGATGTGTCCGCCCTACGGATTTTTTGGAGCAACCATGCAAACCGTCGACACCCTCTTCCTCAACGCCCACGTCCTTACCATGGACGAAAAAATGAACCAACACAGCCGCGGCGGGGTTGCGGTCAACGGCGATGCCGTCGTCGCCGTCGGTCCGGAGGACGAGATCAAAAAAGAATACGCGGGCAAAGAGACGATTGACTGCAAAGGCAGGGTGCTCATGCCCGGGCTGGTCAACGCGCACACTCACGTGCCGATGACCCTCCTGCGCGGCATCGCGGACGACCTGCGCCTCGACGTGTGGTTGCAGGGGTACATGTGGCCCGTCGAGCGGCAGTTCGCCTCGCCGGACTTCGTGCGGCTCGGCACTTCCATCGCCTGCGTGGAATTGATCAAAAGCGGCGTGACCACCTTCAACGACATGTACTTCTTCGAGGACGCCGTGGCGACCGCCACCGCCGAAGCGGGCATGCGCGCGGTTTGCGGCGAATCCATCCTCAAGTTTCCCACACCCGATGCCGCATCCTATGAAGACGCCATGGAAAAAGCGCGCGAGTACATCAAGAAATGGAAGGGGCATCCGTTGATCGTC
The DNA here is from genome assembly GCA_964409185.1 of uncultured Anaerolinea sp. GTDB lineage: Bacteria > Chloroflexota > Anaerolineae > Anaerolineales > Villigracilaceae > Defluviilinea. The sequence goes on from CAYPCK010000265.1 coordinate 1,496, forward strand.
CCCTCGATCGCGCCGCACGCGCCGTACACCACCACGCCCGAAATATTACGCGAGACCGCCGACCTCGCCAAAGAATTCGATATTCCCCTCCACACCCACCTTGCAGAAACTTCGTTCGAAGTGGAAAACATGCGCAACGAAAACGGCATGCCTGTGATTCCCTACGTGAAAAAACAGGGACTGCTCGAAGCCAAGATCATCGCCGCCCACTGCGTGCATATCGACCTGGGCGAGATCCGCACACTGCACCATGCCGGCGCGGGCGTTTCGCACAACCCGTCGTCGAACCTCAAACTTGCCTCGGGGTTTGCGCCGGTCACCCGCATGCTCGATGCCGGGGTCAACGTGGGCATCGGCACCGATGGTCCCGCCTCCAATAACGACCTCGACATGTTCGAGGAAGTGCGCTTCGCCGCGTTCATCGCCAAAGCGGTGACGAATGACCCGACTTCCCTGCCGGCGCCGCAAGCCCTGCTCATGGCGACTCGCCTCGGCGCGCAAGCGCTTCACCTCGGACATTTGACCGGGTCGCTCACCCCCGGCCGCCGCGCCGACCTCATCCTCGTCTACCTCAGCCCCGCGCACAACTCCCCCTCCTTCCGCCGCTCCGCCGATAACACCTACGCCCAGATCGTCTATGCCGGCAAGTCCACCGACGTGACCGATGTGATGATCAACGGACGTTGGGTGATGCGCGACAGAAAATTACTTACGCTGAACGAAGCCGAACTGCTCGCCGAAGCCGCCGACCTTGCGAAGCAGATCGACTCGTTCCTGGTGGAACGCGAACAATCCGTGCTTTCGAAGTTAATCGCGCTCGGCGGTTCCATCGAAGAAGAATCGTTCGAGGTGCAGGTCAAGGTCAGGATCGCCGCGCCAGATCCCATCGTCGAGGCGTTGATGCGTCCCGAGATCGACATCCTGTACGAACGGCATTATCGTCAACACGATGCGTACTTCTTCTTCGGCGACGAGTCGCAAGGTCGGCTTCGCTACCGCGAAGATGATTTTATCGAAGGCGCGAAGAATACCCCAACGCAAACGCGCTCCCGCCTGACGTTACTCGGCGTGCGCCGCGAAGGTCAGTTCGAGCACGAGGTGTTGCTCTCCCGCAGTCGTTATCTCGCGCCGGCGACCAATTCCCTTCGGTTCTATCGGGAATATTTCAAGCCGTCGCAGGAAGTCGAGATCGAAAAGGACCGCTTGCGCTGGTTCATCAAATACAAAGAGACCGAATTTTACGTCAATCTCGATAACGTGGAAAAGCCCGGGCTGGGATATTTCCTCGAAGTAAAATCGCGCACGTGGAGCCGCAAAGACGCGGACAATAAGGCGCAACTCGTGAATGAATTGCTGGAATTGCTCGGCGCGGCGAACAGCGAGACCGTGACAGAAGATTATATTGACATCGTGACCAAAGGTTTAGCATGAAGACTGCTGGACGATTCCTCGCCGCGCTTTGCGCGATCCTATTTGTCGCGACAGGCGTCCTGGCGTTGCTCCTTTTCAACCTTGAGCAAAAAGCGTTCTCCTCCGAAACCTACAAACAGGCGTTCCAGGATCAGGGACTCTACGAACGGGCGCCCGCGCTGATCGCAGGGTTGTTGAGCAACTCCACCGGCGAGACCCCGTTGCTCCTCTCCGTCCTCGGCAGAGACAAACTGGAATTCATGATCGGGTCGCTGATTCCGCCCGCGCAACTCGAAGCGCTGGTGGATGGCATCCTCGATTCGATCTTCGCCTTCATCAACGGCGAATCCAATGCCATAGCGGTCTCGCTTGCCCCGATCAAACAGCATCTGTCAGGCGATGCGGGAGTACGGGCGTTCAAACAGGTCTTGCAGGCTTCGCCGGATTGCACCGCCGAACAACTGATGCAATTCGCACTTGGAGGATTATCCACCGACGAGGGACTGGTGTTATGCAACCCGCCCTCCGAAGTGATGGATTTCATCGAGCCGTTGATCAGCCCGCAGATTCAATCCATGATGCTTGGCATCCCGGATGAGATCACCATCCCAGTCGGCGAACGCGGGCGGGCGCGCCAGTTCATCGAGCGGCTGGACCGAATCCGAGCGATCATGCAGTTGTCACTGCTCGTTCCGATTACATTTCTGTTTTTGATTCTGCTTTTTGCAGTTCGCAGTATCAATGACCTGTTGAAATGGTGGGGCATTCCGTTCGCCATCATGGGCGGGTTATCTGCTCTTCTCGCATTGATCGGCGCGCCGTTTATTCGTCTGGCGCTTGATTTCGCGTTCCATCAAGGCGAATCACCGATGCCCGCCGTTTTTCTTGACTTATTGCCAGACATGGCAGGTTCACTTGCAAAGCAAATTCTCAAGCCGCTTGCCATCGAGGGAATCTTCCTTGCAGTGATCGGAACCGTCATGCTCATCGCTCTCAGGTTAAAGAATCGAGCCGCTCAAGCCGCAGACATCGCCAGCGGATAACGCCGCGCAACTTTCAACCGCTTGAATCTGTATTCTTACAGGAGGCTGTTCATGTCGCAATCGCCCACACCTGAAAAACCAAACCCCGTCGGCAACGCGAGCATGTACCTCGGCATTGCATCCTCCGCGCTGGTGTTCGGTATCGCCCTCTGCGCGTGGACGGGCATCAGCCAGCGCTGGATTCAACTCGCAGGCACACCGCTCTTCGTCTGCGGAGGCGCGAGCGCGTTCCTCGGTTTTCTCGCGGCGATTCTCGGCGCGGCAGGTTTATTCGGTAAAGACCGTTCGCGCACCACTGCGGTTGTCGGACTGATCCTCGGCATCCTCGGCGCATGCATGTTCTTCGGCTTTCTTCGCGCGCTTTCGGGTGGATAATGCAACTTTCCGGTGTTTGATACTGTATCCTTTGTAATGTCATTCTGAGCGAAGCAAAGAATCTCTTCCACGGC
>CAYPCK010000266.1:0-4394 GCA_964409185.1 uncultured Anaerolinea sp.
CTGCGACCTTCGGGTTATGAGCCCGACGAGCTGCCACTGCTCCACCCCGCATCGGTTAGTAAAGCCCGCCGATAGTACCACAGGCGTCATTCAACGTCAAGCAACATGAATTCTACCGAATGAATGACCCATTTGTATAAGATCAACAAATTACATCTTGATAATATTCCAATATTGTAGTTTAATCGGCGCTACCTTAAAAGACGAAGGATAACTTTCGTTAAGATTAAGGTATAATGACTTTGTAATCCTGCGCGGATAAAATTCATTTTATCATCCGTTTCGTCATAATGAAAAAGATAACACTACTAATGATCGAAGGACGGCATGCAGAAATCCCTTCTTTTGCAAATGACTTGCAAAAGAAGGGATTTGATATTCGTTCATTTCAAAACGGAAGCCAGGCGGGGTCCAAACTCAAGCAGATCAACCCCGCTGTGGTTGTGGTCAACGCCGCTTCGTTGCGAAGCACCGGCGTGCGGATCTGTCTTTCCCTCCGAAAAAAGGACCAGAAGGTTCCGATCATCCTTATCCTGGCGAAAGAAAAACCCATCGACAAAAATCTTGCCGACTCGGTACTGGCTCTGCCGTTCACGGCGCAAAAACTCGCGAACCGCATCAAAGCCCTGATGCCCGGCGATGGAAACAACCTCGTCAGCGTCGGTCCGATTCGACTGGATGTCGAACACCGCCGAGTTCGCTGTCTTGGAAAAAACACGAAGTTGACCCCCCGCCTGATCACCCTGCTCCACATCCTCATGGACAAACACGGCGAGGTGGTCGAACGCGAATCATTGTTCAAAAAAGTATGGGAAACCAACTACACGGGCGACACGCGCACACTGGATGTCCATATTTCGTGGCTGCGCCGCGCCATCGAACTCGACCCGGATAACCCCAAATTCCTGAAAACCATCCGCGGCGTGGGCTATCGGCTAGACGTGTAACTGGAATTTTTCACCTTTTGCTGTGACCAATCGGACGCTGTTCCTGCGTCCGATTTTTATTTCGATTTCCTTGGCTACCGCGCTTCCCCGGTTCGAACGACTTGCCTGCGCAACGCTCTTGAATATTTTTCCATCCCAATCAGGGTCAACCTCCCAATAATCAAGGTCGAGGCGGGTCGAGAGCGCCAGTGAATTTTTCTGATGATGGATCTGTGCCTGATTCTTGGGTGGCTTCGAATGAACTGCTGCGCCCGCATCCTGCACCATCAGGAACGGGCTTTTCGATAAAACGAGGCGCTTGCGCGTTTCATGGACAGCCCGGAACGATTCGTCGCAGGCGATGAAGGTTCGGCCGTGCCGTTCTGCAACTACAGGCATTGTGCCAGACCCACAAAAGAAATCCGCCACGAGATCTCCAGGGTTCGAAGAAGCCAGCACAATCCTTTCCAGGAGCGCCTCGGGTTTTTGCGTGGGATAACCCGTTCGCTCATTGTGGAGCCGGGCAACCACGGGGAAGTACCACCAATCTTCAGGGACTTTCCCGCGTGCCAGGTTGGGGATCTTGCCAAAACCCGCTTTTCGAGATGACTTGAAGGTATTCACTGTATTTTGATGATATGGTTCGCGCACCGCATCAGCGTTGAACGTGTAGTCCTTGCCTTTGAAAAATGAAAGAATCGTATCGTGCTTGCGGTTGAATCCGCGCTTGATCGGCGAAGGTCCGTGATACGACCAGATGATCTCGTTAAGAAGGTGACCTGCGCCAAATATTTCGTCGAGAATGATGCGCGCATAGGAATTGGCGTGCCAATCGAGATGCATGTAAAGTGTGCCGTTGGGAGCGAGTAGCCGATACATGACTGCGATCCGCTGGTACAGAAAATCGAGGTAAGAGTCTAGGCCATCCCAGTTATCACGGTAACCTTCTGCCAGTTTCCATACCCCGGGTTTTCGAGAATCCTCCCCCCTGCCAATACGGGTGGAAAATTTTTTATTGGTGAAAAATGGAGGGTCGGCGTAGATGAGATTGATTCTGCCTTCATAGACCGGCAACAAGGCAGTCATGATTCCGAGATTATCCCCCAACAACAAACGGTTTTCGATGCGTGCATCGGGGTATCCGTGACCATCCGGGTAAACGAACGAATCGACGACAAGTTCGGTTGGTTTAACCGTTGCGAGCTGTTTTCCCCGCCAGGTCAGTTCAGGCATGGTTAATAATAAATGCGGACAAGGGTGCCGAAGCCGCGATTGAACGTCTTACCGATCTGATGATCGGGTTTTGCCCACCGAAACAGCCACTTGGCTTCTTCGGAGCGCATATTGATACAACCGCGACTCATTGGAACGCCAAAATTCTCGTGCCAGTAGGTGCCGTGAAACGCGTGACCCTGCAGGGTGAAGAAACTCGTCCACGGCACGCCGGGGAGTTCGTAATCGGTGAAGTCGGCGAACAGGTTGCCGTTGCCCATGTGCTTGTTGGGCATCTTGTCTACAATGCGGAAGTCGCCCGCCGGCGTTTTTGTGGACAATCCATTCGCATCGCGGGGTCCGTTGGGGATCCCGGAACAAATGCTGGTCTTAAGCGCCTGTTTATCGTATTCGAACGCGGTCAGAGTTTGAGTGGTGAGGTTGACTTCGATCCGCTTGTGTTCGATCGGGATTTCCGGTGTGATCGGGGATAATTCGTCCAATGGGATCGGGCGAAGGTGCATCGCGTTGACGTAATATGGGAAACCCGTCAAATCATCGTAAATTCGATACCAGGTATCGCCTGCCGGACCCGGTTCGATGGCTTCGATCCAATGGACAGAGCCGTAATACAACCGGAAACCAAGTTGTTGCCAGCCAAACGCCTGACTCGTGCGCCACGGTTGTGTAAATGGAACTGTCACTTCCGCCAATCGAGGAGTCCCCTCCTCCACGGCGGACAGGGTCTTGTTATAAAGAATCTTCACTTTCTGAATCCTCGCCCGGTGGACAAACCCTCCCCAGACGCGATACCAAACCGGGTTATGTTCTGGCTCTCCGGCAACAACTTCCCCATAGGTATGTAGCAATTCATCGCGATACCAAGTGGAAACGATCGAACTCTCGTCGCTGGGCTTCGCATACACGCTGACTGATTCAGTGGCGATACGAATCAGATTGCTGTCGTCGAAATCAAACAGCCCGCTCAGGGGGGGCGAAAATGCGAGACTGCCCAGGCTCAGCCCGCCGAGTTTCAAAAAATCGCGCCGCGAGATCTTATCCATGCAAAAATTGTAATCGAAAAAATCCGTTCCTAAAACCTTCTCATTAAATTTTCAGGTCGCGATTCTGCAAAATAAAAGCCGCTCCGGGCTGGGAGCGGCTGGGTTGGAGAATCAGGTAAAAATCAGGATTCGACCGTGGCGGGCACCATGTCCTTCAACAGGATCTCGAGTGCCATCGTATGGGCGCAGCGATGATGAGTGACGAAGAACTCACAGTCGCAGGCGTAGACGCCGCCGTCGAACTTGACAGTATGGTTGTTGTTATCTCCGTGAAATGTTACTTCGAATTTGTTGAAGAGGAAGCGGTGGCGTTCCTCGGCGTACCGATGTGCTTTCTCGCGCTTTCCGATCATTCCATAATCCATCGTTCAATCTCCTTTCAGGGGTTGAAATATGAAATAAAAAAGCACGCGAATATCTCGCGTGCTTTCGGTTAATCTTTTGTCGCCTTGCAAACATCTGCTCGCATAGGGCATCACCTCAATGGTCGCAGTATAGTCCCATTCATGGGGCGAGTCAACACCCAAATGGCGGATGTCATCCAATCGTATGGGAATCGCAAGGTGGTTGTCAATCGGCTGGCACAGGCGCGGGATGGGGTTCGTCACCGTTATACGCAACCAGTTGGGGCCACTTCCACATGATCAGAAACATGCCCAAAATACAGCCGAGTCCGCCGCTGACGATGGCGAACGGCACCCCGAAGAAGGTCGCAACCACACCCGCCTCGACTTCGCCAAGTTGCGGTCCGCCCATGAAAAAAACTTGGTTCACGCTCGTCATCCTGCCGCGGATGTGGTCGGGCGTCTGGAGTTGGCGGATGGTGTTGCGGATCACAGTGCTGACAGCGTCCCCGACTCCGATCAACAACAAGGCGATCATGGCTGGGACGAACGTTTTGCTCAGCCCAAACCAAATGGTCGCCAGCCCGAACAGGGAAACCGAAGCGAGAAAGAGTCGTCCTTGTCGTCGCAACTCTTTCACCTGCGATACGATCACACCAGCCGCCACCGAGCCGATCGCCTGCGCGGAAACCAGCCACGCATACCCGGATTTCCCGACAGACAGAATATCGCGGGCAACGATGGGCAACATGGTGTTTGCCGATGCGAAGAATGTGGCGACGAAATCCATCATCATCGTGGAGAGGATCAAGGGGCGACTGAAGATAAATTTCACGCCATCCCACATG
>CAYPCK010000267.1:0-4392 GCA_964409185.1 uncultured Anaerolinea sp.
AGTTTCGCACTACCGCATGGACTTGTTCCTTAGTTGCTTCTGTGTGTTCAATGAGCTCATGCCGCTCGCTGTCGAGGTGAAGGACGGCGAAGTGGTGTCGCTTGCAGATAAAGATGGAAATCCCATTTCAGCGAACGATCCACTTTTCGAATACTTCAATACATTCGCGACGATTGATCGCCTCTTTGCCGAACTTGAAGGCGCGATGGGCAGCGCGGATGCAGGCGAGATCACTGTGAAGTACGATGCCGCGCTCGGCTTCCCCGCCGAAGCCAGCATTGACTACATCAAGGAAGCGGTGGATGACGAGTTGTACGTCACGGTGTCGGGGTTCGAGCAACTTCCCTAGGTTGAACCAGCCATACGTCGGGAATGAAGCGTAGCGGACGGTAGAGAACGTCCGCTACGCATTTAAATCTCGCCGAGCAAAACTTGATCCGTTCCCCGATCAATTTCCCACGGGTAGAGGATGAACGCGTCGGTGATCGCGGCGTAATAATCAGGGCGTGTGCTGCCAAACAGATTTCGGTACGGATTGAAATGCAGGACGCATGTTTCCGGAAAGCCGCCTGCGGCTGAAACACGGTTTTTTACCGCGGTGATGGTGCGTCCCGAACCCCAGACGTCGTCCACGATCAGGGTGGGCCTGCCGCGCATTTTTTCGTCGGCAGGGAATTGGATGAACTCGGGCCACGCCATGATGGATTTTTCCGCCGCGAGTTGCGCGGGAAAATCTACAGCGGCAGTGAGGATGTGTGTGATGCCCATTGCCTCAGCGAGTATACCGCCGGGGATGATACCGCCGCGCGTGATCATGACCATCGCGGTGAATTCGCGCTTGAATTGAGGAATGAGGTGATCAATGAGCCGATCCACTTCATCCCAACTGATGAGTTCACGACGGGGTTCGGGTTGCACGATATGAAACGCGTCTTCCTCTTTCTTCTTTCATCACTCGAGGAAAGGTGAAAGAAGAAAGAATTCGAACTTGCTATCCCAACACTGCCGCCAGCGGCGCCGGCGCGGCGACGTGAATATCCTGCCCCGCCACTTGCGCTTTTTCGGCTTCGCGCGCCCACAGGTACAGGCAGGTGTGGTACGCGGTGGTGGTATATGAATTGATCACGCTGGCGATCATCACCAGCGCAAAAAAGATGAACGCGCCAACAGCAATGGCGAGGATGGTGATCACGTTGAATTCGCCGGTCGCATAAAACGCCCCGCCGCCGATGGCAAGCGCAAGCAGAAAGCCTCCGAAGCCGAGCACGAAACCGATCAGCCCGGTCACCCAGCGCACACCGACAAAGCTGATGCCGATCAACAACAGGTTTTGTTTGGTGATGTTCCAGATTCGTTGCAAGCCGTTCTTCAAGTTCAGGTCGTCAACCACCATGGCGGGCAACACGAGGTACGACGCTTCCGTCCACAGGGCTTCGAGCACGCCGCCCAGCGAACGCAAGATTCCCTGCGCGATGCTGGCAAACAGGTTTCCACGCCCGCGGTTGTTGCGCGTTGCGGTGCGGAACCAGGTCACCAGCGTGGAAACCACCGCAAGGGTAAGGATGTCGAAAAAGTCGCGGCGCACGATCGCCCAGGCATGGTCCATGCGCCCGTCGCCCTCGGCAAGGTATCCGTAGATCAGGTAAACGGTCATCGCCGAAAAAATATAGGTGATCACATATTGCACAAAGATCATCAATAACCCGAGGATGCCCATGACGATCTGTCCGATCTGCGAATCGCCGAGCAGGAACGCCACACCAATGATCGGGATGATGCCCAACACAGATACTATCATGCCGACGATGAGGGCATAAATGGATGGCTTCAAAAGGTCCTTATCCTTGAACGCCATCCCCCAGGCTTGCTTGAGAAACGACCAGCCGCGCGAAAAAGATTGCATGGATTCTCCTCGTAATGTGTCAGCCTGAGTGGCGCCTTGCACCACGAAGGGTCTCTACGACAATATCAGAGATTCTTCGCTCCGCTCAGAATGACAAGATGATTGGATTATAGCAAACTGATCGGGTCAACTTCCACCCGCCAATTATCCAACCTCACGCCTCGCAAGGATTCAGCGGGATTCGACCCGCGCAAGACGATCTGCCATCTATAAAACCCCGCCACCTTGGAAAAGAAACACGGCACGGGACCGATGACAGTAAACGGTTGGTGGTTGAGGGTTGACAGTTTCTCTGCGACGCGCCTCGCTTCTTTTTCCGTGGAGGCTGAATCCTGTCCCCTCAACTCGAGTCGCACCAGACGCGCGAACGGAGGATACCCCAACCGCTTGCGTTGCTCCAGTTCATATTCATAAAAACCGTTGACATCGTGTTTCGCCGCGGACTGAATGACTTGATTCGCCGGGTCGAAGGTTTGCAGAACGACCTTCCCGCCGCGTTCACTGCGACCCGCGCGCCCCGCAACCTGGGTCAATACTTGAAACACGCGCTCCCCCGCAAACGGATCGGGCAAGTGCAAACCCACATCTGCCAGCACAATGCCGACCAGAGTCACCAGCGGCAAGTCGAGTCCTTTTGCCAGCATTTGCGTGCCGATCAACACATCCGCTTTGTGGTTGGCGAAGTGAGTGAGGATCATCTCATGCGCGTCCTTTTGACGCGTGGTGTCCCAGTCCCAGCGCAAGGTCCGCGCTTTGGGGAACAGCGTATTGATTTCCGTCTCCACTTTTTCACTGCCAAGCCCGTATTCTCGAATCTGCTTCCCTCCGCATTGCGGGCAACTCGCAGGTTTCTTCCGTTCGTATCCGCATTGGTGACAGAGCAAGCGTTCTTTCTCTTCAACGTGAAATGTGAGCGGCGTTTCGCAATTCGGACATTTCAACACAGTTCCACAATCGCGGCAGAAGACGTACGTGGAAGTCCCGCGGCGGTTGAGGAAGAGGATCGCCTGCTCGCCGCGCTTGAGGGTGGATTCAAGTTCACGAAGCAGGAGCCGGCTGAATATCCCGCGTTGACCCGCTTTGAGTTCGTCGCGCATGTCCACGATGTGGACGGGAGGCAATCCCGCCTCGACGATACGTTTGGGCAAATCCAGTTTTTGGATCGCCCTCACCCCCAGCCCCTCTCCCACAGGGAGAGGGGGATGCTCTGAAAAATATCGTTGTTGAATCGTCGGCGTGGCGGATCCCAACACGCATACCGCGCCGCACAGACGCGCGTATGCCTGTGCCGTCGTCACCGCGTGATAGAACGGCGGCTCGGCTTGATGAAACGATGAGTCGTGACATTCATCCGCAACGATGAGACCGATGTTCGGCAGAGGCGTAAACAAGGCGCTGCGCGCGCCGATGATCACTTTGAGTTTGCCCGCGCGGGCGCGACGCCACGTGTCGTACCGCTCGCCCTCCGAAAGTTTTGAATGGACAAGACCCACCTGCCCGGGGAAACGATTCAAGAAACGCCGAACGGTTTGCGGCGTGAGCGCAATTTCAGGGACGAGGATGATCGCTTGTTTGCCGCGTTTGATGACCTCTTCGGCGGCGCGGATATAAATTTCTGTTTTACCTGAACCAGTCACGCCTTGGAGCAGAAACGGGGAGCGGGAGTCGGGGGTCGTGATGGCTTGGTTGATTTCTTTCAAGGCATGAGATTGCTCAGGAGTTAATTCAATCTTCTTACCTGTCTCTATTTCTCTATTCTCTACTCTCTGCAATGGGTCTCGAAAAATCTCGCTCTCGAACAACCGAATCAAACCGCGCTCTTCGAGTTCCTGCAAGTCGGCGAGATTGCATCCGCTTTCGGCGTACACCCACGAGACGTTGATTGCTTCGGGCTGTTGGATCAAAAAACGCAGCGCGGACTGCCTGCGCGCCAGCGTTTGCTTCGTTCCCAGATTTGACATCTCAACTTCCGCTTCTTCAGGTGTGACGGCAAGTTGCGCGACGCGAATGTACTTCGATCTCACTCTCGGCGGCGGCAACACTGACCGCGCCGACAACACACCCTTCCTCACGAGAAATCCCACCGTCTTGCGCCAGTCCACTTTGGCGAAGTGCGTGTCAATCTGCCGTCCGCGCAACGCGCCGCGAGTTCGCAACAAATTCAATAACCTATCCTCAACCGTCACCCGTTGAGTCTTCGGGCTAACGCTTTTACCTCCAGCCTCTAATTCTCTAATCTCCAATCTCTGCTCTCTTATTTCGTAAATCGTATCCACCTGTTGACTTAATCCAACTGGTAAAAATAGCCCCACGACTGCCGCCAGCGGCGCCAGCGTGGACTTTGCCATCTCCTCCGCCAACGCGATTTGCGCTTGGGTCAAAACAGGTTCAGGGTCAACGAGTTCGATGATCTCTTTGACCTCGCGCACGGACGGCTGGTCAACGAAACGAAAGACCACGCCTTGCACAGTTTGTTTTCCGAATGGAAC
>CAYPCK010000268.1:0-4389 GCA_964409185.1 uncultured Anaerolinea sp.
CGGTCGAGGAATTTCACGCCAAATTCATTTTCTTTGAACTTCGGATGATTTTTCGCCATGGATCGGCGAACCTGACTATTGATTCCGTCCGCGCCTAGCAGGAGGTCAAACGATAGGTCTCCCAGACTCGCTTCCTTGCAAACATTTCCCTGAAAATCAATGCCTTCCACGCGGGCATCAAAGTGAACGGGGATTCCTTTTTCAACGATACGCGCATAAAGTTGTGATATTGTATGGTTTCGCCAATGAGAGTACACCCCCTGCTTGGAGGAGGTGAATTTGAAATCCATTCCCAGAATACGTTTGTTGATCACCACGCCAAAAAATTCAGATCGTTCTGCGCGAATGCCCTCCCAAACGCCGATCGTTTCGAGAATCTTGATCGAAGCAGGTGAAAAAACGATCGGAAATGTAAAACCATGATCCTGGAGAAAACTTTCCTTCGACTGGCGCTCAAGGAGGATGACGTTCTCGAAATACTCCTTGAACAGCAGCGCAGAAACCATCCCCACTGGACCTGACCCGACAATCACCAACGTTTTGTATTTCTTTGCCGCCATTTTTCGGTCTTCCATGAATTTATTCGGAATGCCTGTTGGTAAATAAGCGAACACAATCAACTCCTGTTTGCATCCCAAAAACGGACCCGCTCTGCAAGTCTTTTCATTATGCGAGTCTGTGGTGCGGAGTTGAGGATCATTTTGTTATATTCATCCAACCTGCCCTGCATTTGATACTGCCTCGCCAGTTTAATTTCGGGAATTTCAGCGACCAGGAATATCCCGAGTAATGCAAAGGCATAGATTGCGAGAGCCCGATCGTTCTCAATGAACAAGCCCCATAAACCAAATATGGGAAACCAAATGATTAATGACAGGTGTGGTTGATTAATGAGAACCCCCAAAGCGACACCAGCCAAAATGCACACCAGTAGCCCAAGGGGTTCGAGGGCGAGCAAACTGCCAAGCATGGGAGAAAGTCCGCGCCCGCCTTGAAACCGATAATATAGGGGATAATTGTGACCGACGATGCAAAGCAGGCTATACACGAAATGATACGTCTCCGCGGGGAAGTAGAGCCGTAGCCATAAAACCGGGAGAAATGCTTTCAGGATATCGAGCAATGCAATGAGACCGCCATACCTTTTTCCAAGCGCGATCGAAGCGGTGGATGCGCCAATCCCGCTCACGGTTCCTGTCTTCCCGTCTTCGGCTCGATGCGTCCGCACATCATTCAAATCTAGGGTCGGATTTATTATCCATGTAACGAGGCGCGCGAAAGAAAAGGATCCAACCAAGTACCCAGTAATTGCGCTAGTGATCAAAGGGAGAGTATTCATGATCACTTACTCTACCATGCTAATGGTGCCCTGATAGCCGTCTACGATAATGTCACTGCCGTCCGGCAGGTTGCAAGCGCCACTGACCGAAACTACACAAGGGATGCCATATTCACGCGCGACAATGGAACTGTGCGATAAAATGCCTCCCGATTCCGCAACCACAGCCCCCACTTTGGCAAAGAGGGGAGTCCACGCCACGTCCGAATAGGGAATGGCGATCACGTCGCCTTTTTCCACACGGTGAAAATCCTCGGCGGAACGCACAACCTTCACGCGCCCTTGATAATATCCGGAAGATGCCGGGATGCCAGTAAGTTTTTTAATACCGCCCTTCATCAAATCTGGCGGCGGGGCGGTATTGCCATAAATGATTTCCGGCATCACAATATCGTGGCTGCGTGCAATGTTTTTCTTGTGCGCCTGTATCTTCTCGTACAATTCCTTCGCGTTGCCCGACTTATCCACCAGTGAGCGGATTTCCTGCAAGGTCAGATAATAAATATCCTCGCGGGTATCAACGGCGCCTTCCTTGATCAATCTGTCGGCAAGTTCGTTGAAATACACGCGGAACCAGCCATAGGAGGAGGTGTACATGGAACTGATCTGTTCCCGCAACAGCAGAAATTTGCGGGAACGCCGATAGAAGGGGCGTATCCACAATCGGGTAAAGGCAGGTGCGTTCAACGTTTCCCATGTAACCTTCCGCTTGTGCCTCGAAGAAACCTCGTGGTCCAATGCCATGCGAACAATCTTGTCCGGCTCCTCGCGCCAGGGGATCTTCGAGAAATCGTTTCCGCTTTCGCTAAAGTGCCCGAACCGTTTGATAAACTCATCCACTTGGTGGAGGAAGGTAGACGCCTCAGGAACAGATTTCAACTCCCTGTAACCCAGGGAACGGATTTTCTCTTGCGTGCTTTGCGGAAGATCATTGAATATTTTGCGAATGTCATCGAGGTGAAGATTTGGGTCATATTCCCCCGCTTGCGCCAGGTCCTTTGTCAGATTGAAATCTACGAACTCCACTCCCAGGCGTTTGAGTTGTAATTTCAAAATCAAGTTGTAGAGGTTCATCAGGATCGGAATGATTATGTTTTGATAAGCCATTCGCGTGTTGAAGCCGATGTGCCTGTCTATCTTTAATAGCAATTCTTGCGACGACAGAGACTTGATCTCCTCCGTCTGGATTTTTTGGATCTGCGTTTCGAATTCAGTCAGTTCAGTCTTCGCCTCACGGTCGTACGCCCAGGCGCGTGCCGCAAAAGAAAGGAGACGCGGGATGTGGCGAAACGTTTTTAGCGTAGGGCTGAACGGGGGGCGCTTATTTTCCCGTTTGAAACCAAGCAACATTTCCAATCCTTCGCGCGGGAAGCCGAGTATCTCGAAGATTGTGCCGATCGGTCCCATATTGAAATAGGCGCGATAATGGAAAATGGCTGTCAGGTCTTCTGGTTTGAGGTGTGTTCTGCCCATCAACGAGTCGAACAGGCGGATCCAGGCGGTATTGACCAATGGAATATTGACGGAAGCAATCAAAGGCTTGATGATGCCCGGTAACACCTCGCGTGAAATGCGATTCGAATACAACGGCACAGCCGTCAGGGCGGTGATGGGACGAATTTGCAACCAGTACACCTTTTTTCCGTCGTATGCACATTCCAGGTCGACGGGGGAGCCGTAGAGTTTCTGGATGCGACGAGTCTCATTGGCGATCTCGCGAATCACAGGCTCAAATGCCGCCTCCGTCTCCGGTTTGGTGGTGAACTGCCCCCAGCGATAGATCCAACGCTCCGGTGTGACCCCATCCTGCATCAACGCTTCGCCAAGCCCGTGCACCGCTTCAATGACAACCTCATCCAAACCGGTGGTTGGATTCTTGCTGAATGCCACGCCCGAGATGCGGGGGATGACCATATCCTGCACTAACACAGCCATCCTTAATGGTTTGCCTGCCTCGCCAAGTTTTTTCACGTAAGGCTGAATACTTTCAGAATTACTTGAATTCAGCACATCACGCACAGCGCCGAGTACCGCGTCCAAGCCCCTCACGTTCGTCCGACTGAGGAATTGACCCGCAAAGGAGAGCTCCTCGTCATCCTCCAAATTGGCGGACGAACGCACGGCATATAGATTTGCCGGTTGCAACCGGGCATTCAATGCCTCTCCTAATTGCTTAAGCCCAGTTTGTGGATCACGCGCAATGGTCTCACAAGCAGAATAGGTTACAACCAGCGTGTTGGGAATCAACAGGCGCTGTTTTGCAAGCCAATGAAGCCCGGCGCCTTTTTTGCCGAAGCCATCTAAGTGGCGTGTTTCTGTGATGCTTGCAAGAATGGGATGATTCATATTCTATCGGTCAAGGGACTGAGGTCGGCGTTGGCGCGGTCAGGTAACGAATATTGGCTTCCATGGGAAGAATACCGTACAAACCTGTATTCTTCAAGTCGAGATGTTCGAAGAGGAATATTTCAGGCGGAAAGAAGGTCAGCGTGGAAAACGCCGTCAACAAGATGAAGAAAACGACAATCGCAGCAGCCTGAGTATGCTTTTTTCCAAATTGCGGGCGGGTCAGTAACTTATAACTTGCAACCTGCCCAAGGAAAACCGCCAGGTAGAATAAAAACAGATCTACCGGGTAATAACTGCGGCCAAGGATCGGGGCATAGATATACCAGCCGACCGTTATCACCATTGGCATGATCAACAGTCCGGCGACCTTGGCGATGATATAGTTATTAACCACGTCTCGCACGTACGTGTACTGAACCAATGCAAAGACCAGACCGGGAAAGAAAACCATCTTGAGATGCTCCCACGTGCTTTCGTTGACCGCCGAAAAATATGCGACAACCATGCTGGAATAATTGCTCATCTCGAAAGTAAAGTGCAATGCCGCGCCGACCAGTCCGATAAAGAAAAACCCCCCGACTTCCCACATTAATAATTTGTTTTTCATGGGAGGACCTACAAAATGCCCGTAACGAACAAAACACCGATTAAGGCAATCAGCCCGCCGCCAACACGTAAGGCGACTATTCCACGCTCGTAAT
>CAYPCK010000269.1:0-4324 GCA_964409185.1 uncultured Anaerolinea sp.
CCCCGTCGTTGCAAAGATCGCCGCGGAGCATGGAGTGAATTTACAGCAAGTGACAGGTTCCGGGTTGAATGGGCGGATTACAAAAAATGACGTCTTAAACTTTGTAGAAAGTGGAAAGTTGAAGACCGCAGACTACAGACCGCAGACCACGGTCAGCCGTCAGCCGTCAGCGGTCGTTGCGCCGATGATGGGTGATCAGTTAATCAATCACACAACCATCAGAAAGCAAATCGCGGAGCACATGGTCATGTCCAAGCATACGTCTCCGCACGTGTTGACGGTGATGGAAGCGGATATGCAACGCGTCGTCAAACATCGTTCTGCCAACAAGGAAATCTTCGCGCGAGATGGAGTCAATCTCACATTTACGGCTTATTTCATGTCTGCGATTGTAACCGGATTGAAGAACTATCCCGTTGTCAACTCGTCCTGGAGCGACGAGGGCGTTCTCGTCCATAAAGCGATCAACCTCGGCATGGCGACTTCGCTCGGTGAGGAAGGGTTAATCGTTCCAATCATTAAAAATGCAGATAATTTGTCTCTGCTCGCGATGGCGCGCGCGGTGAACGACCTGGCGAATCGTGCGCGGACTAAGAAACTTCAACCCGACGAAGTGAAGGGCGGCACGTTCACGCTGACGAATCACGGCATCAGCGGGTCGCTGTTCGCTTTCCCGGTCATCAACCAGCCGCAGTGTGGAATCCTTGGCGTGGGCGCGATGCAGAAGCGCGTGGTTGTGGTTGATGATGCGATCGCCATCCGCCCGATGGTGTATCTGTCGTTTGTGTTCGATCACCGCATTCTCGACGGCGCGTCGGCGGATAATTTCCTGATGAAGGTGAAGGAGACATTGGAAGGGTGGAATTAGAGGAAACCAGAATTGGAAAATTGGAGACTGGAGACTGAGTTATGAGCGATAAAAAAGATCATGCCGATGTGAAAATTCACCCGCCGATTCTGCTATTGATTCACATTGGGGTTGCGTGGTTGCTAGGTAAATTTATTCTTTTGCCTATCATTATTGCGCCTGTGATTCGCAATATAGGGCTTGGGCTGGCAGGAATTGGTTTTCTGTTCGGGATATTGTCAGTGTTTGCCTTTGCGAACGCGCGGACGACTGTGAATCCGCACGGGTCGGTGAGGACGGTCGTTTCGAGCGGGGTGTATCGCTTCACGCGCAACCCGATTTACTTTGGCATGGTCGTCATGCTGATCGGTTTTCCGCTCATTTTCGGGAACGTGTGGGGAATCTTTCTTGCGCCGGTCTTTATTTTCTTGATGAACAAACTGGTGATCGAACATGAAGAGGCGTACCTGGAGAAAAAGTTTGGGGAGGGGTACACAGGCTACAAGCGGCGCGTGAGGCGCTGGTTGTAAACCCAAGGCGGCGAAAGTCGCCTTTTTTCTTGCTTGTAAGATAGCACATGCGTGCTTAAAATGCGCATGAGGAGATTCCCATGTCCATTCAAAAATCTGAAATCAAAATCGATGTGAACGGCAAAAAGGTCAACGCGTATCTTGCCGCGCCAGAAAAAGGAGGGCTCGGGGTGCTTGTCCTCCATGCGTGGTGGGGACTGAATTCCTTCTTCAAGCAATTGTGCGATCGGCTTGCCGAACAGGGTTATACCGCGTTCGCGCCCGATCTATTAAACGGAGAGTTAGCGGAAACGGTGGATGCCGCGAAAGAAATGATGGAAAGAAGGGACGAGCAGTTGGTCGGCGATGTTGCGATGGCGGCAAAAGACCATCTGGCGTCGCTCACGAAAAACAAGATCGGTGTGATGGGATTTTCGATGGGCGCGGCATGGGCGCTGGTCATTGCGAGTGATGACCCCGATACAATTGCCGCGACGGTTTTGTTCTACGGTAACTATGTCTTTGATTTCAGCAACATCAAATCGAAGATTCTCGGTCACTTTGCAGAAGTGGACGAGTGGGAGCCGCTGGAGGGAGTGAAAGAACTGGAGCAAGGGATGCGGGAGGCGGGCGTGGAGGCGGCGATTCACATCTACCCCGGAGTTGCCCACTGGTTCGTGGAGGAGGATCGCCCCGAGTATGATTCGTCCGCCGCGGCGTTGGCATGGGAACGGACGTTTGAGTTTTTACGCTCGGCTCTGTAAAAAAACTGGTGGTCGAGTAGTCCCGCCGCTCTGCGCGAGACGTACACCTGCACCCACCGCAGGCGCGGTGTCGAGACCACACCTCTCGCAACGAAGGATGCTTCGGGGTTAAGGGTATAATCCCTTAACCTTTTTATTTTCAGGAGCACAATTTCCATGGCAGAAAATTTCGATGTGGTCGTCATCGGCGCGGGACCGGCGGGGTACGTCGCCGCGATCCGCGCCGCGCAACTCAAGCAGAAGGTCGCCATCGTGGACAAGCAGTGGCTGGGCGGCGTGTGCCTGAACGTCGGGTGCATCCCATCCAAGTCGCTGTTGAAGAATGCGGAGGTGGCGCACACCCTCCGCGAACGCGGCAAGGATTTTGGTTTTTCGTTCGATAACTTGAAACTGGATTACAGCGCGGCGTTCAAACGCTCGCGCTCGAACTCTGATCGGCTGACCAAAGGCGTGGGTTTTTTGATGAAGAAGAACAACATCGCCGTGTTCATGGGGTCAGCCATGTTGAAGGCGAAAGATACGTTGAACGTGACAGACAAAGACGGGAAAGTCACTGAACTCAAGGCGAAAAATATTATCGTCGCCACCGGCGCAAGTGCGGCGCAACTCCCCGGCGTGACTGTGGACGGCAAGAAGATAATCACGTACGTCGAAGCCATCATGCAGGATTCGCTTCCGAAATCGGTGGTCATCGTTGGCGGCGGCTCGATCGGCGTGGAGTTTGCCACGATCTGGAATTCCTACGGCGTGGACGTGACCATCATCGAGTTGCTGCCGCGCATCCTGCCGCGCGAAGACGAAGAGATCAGCAAGGAATTGACGAAGGAACTCACCAAACGCGGCATCAAGATCAAGACCGACCTCAAATTCGAGAGCATCGCCGTTTCAGGTTCGAAGGTGAAAGTGAAATTGCCCGGCGAGACGCTCGAAGCGGATCAGGTGTTGATCGCGACCGCCTTCACGCCGAACAGCAAAAATCTGGGACTCGAAGCGGTGGGGGTCAAAGTGAGCGAGCGCGGCATGGTGGAAGTCAACGAAAAGATGCAGACCAACGTGCCGGGCATTTGGGCGATCGGCGACGTGACCGGCAAACTCATGCTGGCGCACGTCGGCTCGGCGATGGGGATCGTTTGCGCGGAAAACATCGCGGGCGCGGAAACGATCACGCTCGATTACGAGATGATGCCGCGCGCCACGTATTGCCAGCCGCAAGTCGCGTCGTTTGGGTTGACCGAAGCGCAGGCTAGGGAACGCGGTCACAACATCAAGGTCGGTCGTTTCCCGTTTCAGGCGAACGGCAAGGCGCTGGGGCTGGGCGATTACGCGGGCTTTGTAAAAATTGTGATGGATGAAAAATACGGCGAGATCCTCGGCGCGCACATGATCGGTCCCGAAGTGACCGAGTTGCTCCCCGAACTCACGCTTGCGCGTATGATGGAACTGACCCCGCACGAGATCGCGCGCAACGTCCACGCCCACCCGACGCTGGCGGAAACGCTGATGGAAGCCGCGCACGGGGCAGAGGGAAGCCCGATTCATATTTGAAAAAGTGACTGTCACCTTGGAGGTGGCAGTCACTTTTTTGTGAAGGATAATTCTCTACTTCGCCAGGGGAATCTGAATAAAGAACGTACTACCCGGTAATTTTTCCTCGTCATAGCCCGGGCTTTCCACCCAGATTTTCCCTTTGTGCGCTTTGACGATGCCCGCCGCGATGGCGAGACCCAACCCCGGTCCGCCGCCTTTGAATTTGGTGCGGCCCGACGAGTGCAGTTCCACTTTGCCGAGTTGATACAACTTCTCGAAGACGATCTTGTGATTCGCCGGGTCAATACCGATGCCGGTATCGCGCACGCGGATTTCGCACGCTTCGCCGCCTCCCTCGGCGCGGACGATGGCGGCGCTCACGGTGATTTTTCCGCCGTCCGGCGTGAATTTGATGGCGTTGACGATCACATTGTCGAGCGCCTTTTGCAGGAGTTCCGAATCCGCCAGCACGGGGGGAACGGCTGAGATGGCTGGATCAATCTCAAAGGTGAGACGACGCGCCTGGAGGTCCGAGGCGTAGTCTTTTTGAATCAGCCTCACGATGGGCGCGAGCGGGGTCACATCGAGGTGCGGGCTTAACACCTGGTTCTCCAGCCGCGCCACATCCAACATGCTGTTGACCACCTGATGCAGGCGTTCACTGCCCTGCACGACCC
>CAYPCK010000270.1:0-4322 GCA_964409185.1 uncultured Anaerolinea sp.
CCGTGTTCGAGGCTGATGCCGCGCGTGCCCATGATGACCTTGTCCACGCGCAATTCAGTCAGTGCCTGCTCGGTGATGTGACCAATGAAGGAAAGTTCGCTGTCGCGTAATTGTCCACCCAGCGAAACGACAGTAATGTCTTTGATGCCAGCCAGGACGTTCAACACAGGCAGGGAATTGGTAATGACCGTGAGATTTTTTCGATCTCGCAGATGTTTTGCGGCTTCGAGCACCGTTGTCCCTGAGCCGAGGAAAACCGTTTCGCCATCGGCGATCAACTCCGCGGAGGCGCGCCCAATACTGGATTTTTCTTCCGCCTGCTCGCCCTCGCGCTCCAAAATCGGCAGTTCTGGCGGCGCCTGCTCGATGGCGATCACGCCGCCATGCACACGCTGGGCTTTGCCCTGCGAAGTCAGGTTCTCCAAATCACGCCGGGCCGTCGCCTCGCTGATCTCGAAGCGAGTCACGATTTCCGTCACGCTCAATCGCCCGTGTTTTGTCAGCAGGGAAAGGATCTGTTTCTGTCGTTCAGGTGTGGGGGTAAAATCGCTCATAATCGCTCATAAATCAATCACAAACAATCGTACCAGAAATTCGGAAAAGTTCAAGGGGGAATCTGCTTGTCCGTGATTCGTTCTAGGTCTGGGTTTGGACCGATCTTTGCACACAAATCGCGCGGATCTTTTCACGATGTCCGCGTGTTCCGCGTGCATAAGAAGATTTCCGAAGCGACCCGCAGAAGACCCTTCCGCGTTGCCTCCCGCCCCGCCATGGAAGACGTATCTAAGCAGAAAAAAACACGCCGCGAAAGCGTGTTTTCTCGGCGTATTAAGTATCAAATCAACCTGCCAACTCGTCGTATTTCAAACGTATCGCTTTGATATCCTCCCACATCAAAGACTTGGGTGAGCCCGGCTTGCGCGATTGATTCCGCAACAAGTACGAGGGATGAAAAATCGGCATCAACCAGCGGCCATCCAGTTGAGTCCATTGCCCGCGCAGGGAGGTGATGCCGGTCTTCTTCAACACCGACAGACACGCCACATTGCCGGTCAGCAGGATGACAAGCGGGTCCACCGTACGGATGATCTCGAAAACGAACGGACGGTAATACTCAACCTCGGCGTCGGTTGGTTTGCGGAATGATTTACCGTCCGCGCCGGGCGGCATGCGAAAAACCGAATTCGTGATATACACATCGGTTTCGGGATCGAAATTCCCGGCTTGCAAAATTTTATCGAGCAGTTGGCCCGCCGGTCCGACAAACGGTTTGCCCTTGATGTTTTCCTGCGGACCCGGCGCCTCGCCGATCAGCAACAACCTCGCCTTGGGGTTGCCGCGGCTGATGACGATATTCGTCCCCGCATTCGCCAGCGGGTCGTCCTTCATGCCGCGGATGGCGGCAAGCACATCATCGAGCGAATTGAATTGGGAACGCGCATCGAACAGGGTGGATTGTGTCATGCGCCATTTATATCATTACTTGAATGATTACCGGTAGAATTTTCGCGCTTGCGGCAACCATCGTTACTAAAAGTGAAGCCGAAAAAAGCCAAGATCAAGGATTGACAAATTCCTCGAATTAGACTAATATCTAATTAGATAGTTAACTAAAACAGCCGAACGCCTAACTTTGACCGACTTCTCGACACGGAGTAAACCATGCAAGTCCATTCCACACATCAGGCCGGGTTCGATTGTACTTGCGGCTACCTGCCCGCCACGAAGCCACACAACGCGGATCTAACCAACTCCGATCTCACCTACCAGATCGGCGCTTTGTTGATCGCCCTCGGCAGTGTTTTTTCCGATAGCCCGCTGTTCAACATGCACATCAGCCAGAACACCGCGAATTTACTGATATCCATTGGTATGAAACTTACCGCGGCAACAAGATCAACCCGGATGTATTCCTGACATGGCGACAAAACCTCCGACGATCGCCTGGGAGTATGGGACGGCTTACGAACTGTTCGTCAGCCTGTTTGTTTTGACTCAGCCGGATCAATTCGGAATTCGGCCTGCCTACGCTGCGGGGGTCCGCTCGCGCATCCCAGCCGCGGAACGCAAACTCCTGGAAGACATCCTCCCCATCTTCGGCTTGCCCCTTCAATGGATTCACGACCTGCCCGCCCCGCGCGATGCGATCACCGCGCTGTGGGCGCTGAAACAGATCCCCCCCGCCGAGCGGATGATCAAACTGCAACGACTGGACGAACCGGATCCGTTCCCCAGTAACGATCCGAAAGACGTAGAAAAACATAAAACAGGGAAGGAAATCCTCCTGCGTGTGGCTTCCGCCGGAAAATGGAATGTCGAAGACGCGGAATTTTTCAAAGGGCTGTTGTCCAAGAAAAACGAAGCGGTAAAAAGCGGAAGCATCGAACGCTGTCTCGATTGGTGGAGCCGCCCGGAAGAACTTGGCGAAGCCGGTCTTTCCGCGTTACAGGCATATTACCAATCCTTTTTTGCCGAGGAGGAGAAACGGCTCGAACCGATCCTCAAGGAAAGTTTGATGCGCGCGCAGGAACGCTCCTCCGCGCTAAGCCTGGATGAATTGTTCGTCGAACTATCGCAAGGGGTCAAACTCGACGATGCGTCTCGCGCGCCGAATTTCGTTTTTGCGCCAGCGTTTTGGCAAACCCCGCTCATCCTGTTTGAAAAATTGGATATGGACACCATGCTCGTCCTGTATGGCGCGCGCCCAGCCGACATGTCCGTCATCCCCGGCGAGACCGTTCCCGACGGGCTGGTTCGCGCGTTGAAGGCGCTCGCCGACCCCACCCGGCTGAGAATATTGAGCTACCTGGCAAAGGAAGAACTTGCCTCGTCCGAACTTGCCAAGCGCCTCAAACTCCGCGCGCCTACGGTGACTCACCACATGAACGAACTGCGTCTGGCTGGCTTGGTCAACGTCAACTTCAAAGGGGCAGATCGCCGCTTCACGGTCCGGCAGGAAGCGGTTGACATCATCCACAAAACCTTGAAGGATTTCCTGAACGATTCCAAGTAGCCAACCGCCCTCCGTAGGACTATAATCCACCCCAGCGGATTAACCTAAAGGAGGCTGTCATGCTCGTCATCATCAGCGACCTGCACCTGGGGGACGGGACCACCGGTTCATCCATCCCGACCAGCGCGTTCGAACTCTTTGCCAAACGCCTGCGGCAGGATGCTCATTTTGCCTCGTCACAACGCGCCACCTACCGCCCCATCGAAGAATTGGATGTGATCCTGCTGGGCGACATCCTCGAAGTGCTTCACTCCAGCCGCTGGCTGTACGCTGTCGGCGACGATGCGCGCGCGACCATGACCAAACCCGGCGACCCGGGCTACATCCGCCCGTGGAGCGACCCAAACGACCCGAAGTACGCGGCGAAGCTCATGGAGGTGACGCGCGCCATCCTCTCTGCGAACCAACCCTCCTTTGAGATCCTGCGCAAACTCGCCAGCGGGAAGTTTATCGAATTCGATGCGCCCGATGAAAAAGGCGCGCGCGACCGGAACAGCGCGACCAAGATCCCGCTCAAAGTTCGCTTTCATTACATGGTGGGCAACCACGATTGGTACTACCACCTGAACGGTCCCGCGTTCGACGAAATCCGCCGCGAGATCATCCAAGCCATCGGCTTGAGCAACACACCCGAACCGTTCCCATGGGACCTGCAAAAAACGGATAAGCAATTCCCATGGAACGAAGATGACGCGCCCGCGATTCAAAAACTATTCGAAGAATACAAGGTCTTTGCCCGCCACGGCGACCTGCACGACCGCTTCAACTTCAACCGCGAACGGGGACGCGCCTTCCCCACCCTCGGCGATGTTTTGGGCGTGGAGATCATCAATAAATACCCGGAAACATTAAAGACCATCCCCGGCCTCGACCCGCTCTTCGTTCACAACCTGAGCGAGATTGCCAACGTGCGCCCCGGGTTCGCCACGCCGCTGTGGGTCAACGCGCAACTGCGCTCGCTTGCCGAGCAAAACCTGATGGACGCGATTACCGAAAACGAATTGAAAAACGTGTGGGACAAACTCGCCTCGGAATATCTCGAACTCG
Organism: uncultured Anaerolinea sp.; assembly: GCA_964409185.1. GTDB lineage: Bacteria > Chloroflexota > Anaerolineae > Anaerolineales > Villigracilaceae > Defluviilinea. Next base: position 4,061 of record CAYPCK010000270.1, read on the forward strand.
ATTTTGTCAAACAGGCGAACAAAAAATTCAGGTTCGATGTGGTGGACGCTCTGCGGGCGGGCATCAAACTCTCGAGCCTCGTCTCGTTCGAAACCATTGACAAACTCACCCTCAAATTACAGGGCGGCAAGCGGCGCGGCGATATCTCGTTCGCCAAACATGCCCTGCTCGAGCCTGCGTTCCTCGACGGCTCGGCTCGCTACATCGTGTACGGTCATACGCATTTCACTGAGACCATCGCGCTCGAGAACAACTCTTTATC
>CAYPCK010000271.1:0-4318 GCA_964409185.1 uncultured Anaerolinea sp.
CACTACGACTTGCAGGATGATCCCACCTCAGGGCGCGGCGAAATTTTGCTTCATCGCCCAGGGCGTTGGAGCGGCGAACTCACCGCGCTTGATGAAAACAGAAAAAATATCGGAACGTTTTCGTACACCGAAACCTGCGAACCCGTCAACCTGCAAACCTTCAGCCTGCAACTCACAGGCGGCGCATTCGACAAAGCCACTCGCCACTTTCCACTTTCCACGAATCACTGGCAGGCATGGACAACGGAAGATTCCGAAATTGTCGGCAGTTACTCCCTCAGCGGCGGTCGCGCCCTGAGCGGACAGTTCTATCACCGCGAAGCCCATCTGCGTTGCTGGCGGCGCGAAGTCGTCACGCTCGATGGCGCACGCAAAGCCGTTGTGCAGCATTGGTATCGCGGCGGGCAGCGCGTCGGCTCGCAGTTTGGTGTGATGGAATTTGAGAGAGCATGACGGCCGACGACCGACCGCAGACCGCTTCTTTCGGTCAGCCGTCGGCGGTCGGCGGTCAATGAATTTATGAACGCGCAAACATCCTTCGTCGGCGATTGGCTCGTTAGCGAATATCTCCACACCCCCGCGGGAGAATTTGTCGGGTTGATTCATCAACGGCGGCAGGTGCAGCCAAATGGAGAATTGACGCGCGTGATCCAGATCACAGAAAAAGTTCAAGTTGCAGATTCGATTTCAGATGAAGCGAAAGCGCTGGCAAACATCATGGATGAAAGAGCGGGCGCTTCCATCTTTGACCTGAAACTGGTCGGCAAAGCCAGGCATTATCTTGGCGACGACGTGATCGGCGGCGGCTTCTCGTGGAAAGACGGCGTGCTCACCGCAAAAGGTTTATGGACGCGCTTCGGATATAACTTCACGTCCTTTTCAATATTGCTTAACCCGCGCAGACAGGTGACTGGCGGCAGGTATTACAAAGCCAATCAAGAGATCGCCGTCATTGTCGGCGTTGCCGTGCCAGAGGACGAAGGTTTCCCAGAAATGACCTCAGGCGCGATGGCAAAAGAATATCGCGGCGAACGGTTTTCCATTTCACCCGATGGCGAGTTGCTTGAGACAACGCCCATCACAACGAACGAACATACCTTCACCGAAAAAGAAGGCATGCGCGGCAATGAAAAACACTACGGCGCCCTGCGCGAACTGGAAATGGTCGCCGCCCCAGGCGAAACCATCTCCGCCATCGAAGTGGTTGACCACGCCAGCGGAAGCGTTGCTGGTATTTGGAAAAAATTTAGAGACGAGAAGTTGAATCAGGTAGATGTGTACTTATTGAGAGCAGGTTGAAGTCAAGAACGACCGCAGACCGCCGACGGCAGACACTGATAACTGTTTTGTGGTCAGCGGTCGGTCGTCCGCCGTCAAGAACTGCAAGAACCAATTACTAACCACTACTTACCAACAGGAGTCCTTATGCCCACCACCCAATCATTAGTAGACCTGCTTGCCGCCCAACCCGATGTCGACTCGACGGGCTGGTTTGGCAAACTCTGGGACATCACCCGCGAGTTGGCCGAAAAATTGACCGCCCGCTTCGAACTCAAGCCCGATGGTTCGACGGAGAAGTTCGCCAACTACACATCACTGGACGGTAACGCCAAAGGCTCGCTCAACACCTTTGTGGGACCCGAAATTGACTGGTTCGTGCATTCGCATATCGGCAACCCGAAGCACAGTTTCACCAACATGCACTTCACTGTCTGGCTCGGACCGCAGACCAATGCCCCGCATTTTGGGATGGCAATGGGCACCATGCCTGATATCTTCTTCTATTTTGATTACATCCCCCGCGTGGATTTGATGGTGGACTTGGACTATCTCGATAAATACTATCAACCCATCAACGCCAAATGGCGCGAGTTTGTGGATAACCCTGACTACCGTCCCTTCATCAGCCGCGATGTGTACATGCGCGAATCCGTTTCGCAGACGGGCTTTGTGTACCTGACCACTCCATCCGACAAAGCCATCAGCGACATTCGCGGGCTGGCGCACTTCATGTTCGACGGCTTCTTGAAGAATGTCAACGAAGCGCCTGCCATGCCTGCCAACGAACGCGCCGCGCTCGCCGAACGCGACTTGAAAGTCCGCCGCGCGATCGCAGACCGCGACCCTGCCAACGTGGTGGGAGAACAACTCTTCGGCAAGGATATGGCGGATGCGCTGGTGAGGGGTCTGTGGGGTGGGGACAGGCTTTCGGAGAGGTTGAAGTAAAAAGGATGACCGCAGACGACAGACCGCCGACCGACTGTCCCCTCTCCCTGTGGGAGAGGGCTAGGGTGAGGGAGAGTCAGCGGTCGGCAGTCAAAGGTAAAACCATGATTCGCGCCATTTTCCATGCCGCCGCTCTCCCAAATGCAAACGCGCCGTACAACGCCCTGCATTTGAAGATCTACTATCCCGCCGCGCCGACCCCTTCGGGTAGCGACGCGGAGCGGATGAGTGGAGTTATTCCTGCGGACAAGTCCGCTGTGCCGATGCCTGTGGTGATTTTCTTCAACGGCATTAACGTGGGTATGGAGAGTTATCACTGGCTGGCGGTGAAACTGGCGGAAGCAAAAATTGTGACGGTAATGTACACCCATGTGGCAGAGACCTTGCCAGGTGTGATCGGGCTGACGCCTGCGATTGATCTATCGAAGGTGAAGCCCGATACCTACGGAAGCGGCGCGACCTGCCCAGCGGTTCAACCGATTCTTGATTCGCTGAAACAGTTGAATGATGACGAGAAAAGCGCGTTGTATCAGTCCATGGATTTGAATCACGTCATCCTCGGCGGACATTCCGCTGGCGGGACGGTGGCTCTGCAAAACGGTCAATTTTTCGAGCAGGTGAAAGCGGTCTTTTCGTATGCGGGGCACACCATGGCTTCGACCATGTTGGGTTTTGCGCCTGGCACTGTTTTGAAAATTGGAAGCAAACGAACATTGCTCATGCGCGGCGATCGCGACGGCGTGATCGCGGCGAGCCAAGTCCGCTATGGGGCGGAGGGGCAGGAAAAAGACCCAGTGGAGAAAACGTTCGACGAAGCGTATCAAGCGTCGGCGGAGAGTGAAGCGTATGATGTCCTTGTCGAAGGCGCGAATCACTTTGCCGTCGCACATCCATTGGACGAAACCACAGGTCGCTTCTTTCTTGATAAAGAAATGACGCGCGATGAAGCAGAAGTCCGAAATCAGATTGCAGAACTTATTGTTGCGTTTATCCAAAAGAAAGCTGTAAGAGGAAAGAATTTGGCGATTCGGAAAAAGTGACGGCGAACGACAGACCGCTGGCCGCGTTGAATTGCGGTCTGCCGTCGGCGGTCTGCGGTCGTGATGGAAGTCAAACCTAAAGGAGAACAACCCATGCTAAAAAACTTTTGGTGGCCCCTGGAATTTTCGCACGTTGTAAAAAACAAGCCGATCCGTGTGACCGCGCTGGAGCAGGAGTTCGTCATCTATCGCACGCCCGACGGCGCGGCGCATGTGTTGAGCGACCTGTGCGTTCATCGCGGCGGCGCGCTTTCAGATGGCTGGATGCAAGGCGATTGTATTGTGTGTCCGTACCACGGCTGGGAATACAAAGCCGATGGCGCGTGTGTGAAGATCCCCGCGCACCCCGATCTGCCCGTGCCGAAGAAGGCGCGCGTGGATTCATATCCAACCGTTGAAAAGTATGGATATATTTGGGCGTTCCTTGGCGATCTGCCCGAAGCGGAACGACCTGCATTGCCTGACCTGCCGCACTTCGACAACCCCGATTTCAAAGTGGTGCGCGGCACGTTTGAATGGCCCGTCTATTATGAACGCGCATTGGAAAATAGTCTGGATGCCGCGCACGCTCCGTTCGTGCATGGCGGCGCGTTCGGCAATCGCGATGAACCTGCCATTCCCGATTATGAAACGACCGAACATCATCTCGGCGCGGAGATGGTCGTGACGCTTAAGCCGCAGAGAAAAAACATCCCTGGTTTATGGAAGCGTTTGTATAAGCAGGAAGAAGAACCCAAGGGCGTTCGCACCCGCGCCGCGTTTTGGATGCCGTGCATGACTCTGCTTGAAGTCACCCTGCCGATGGGCTTGATGGTGCTCTTTAACTTCCACCTCCCCGTTGACGAATACAAGACCATCACCAAATGGACGCAACTCCGCACGTTCTTCAAAGGCAACTGGGCAGATGGCGATGCGCTCAAGCGCGTGTTGAAAATTTTCAATCAGGATTATCCCATCGTACTTTCACAGCGCCCTGAACTGCTGCCCTACGACATCGGCGCGGAACTTTCGGTGAAGAGCGACGGCATTCAAATCGCCTATCGCAAGATGCG
>CAYPCK010000272.1:0-4318 GCA_964409185.1 uncultured Anaerolinea sp.
CGAGACGCGCGCCGAAACGCCGATCGAGCCGAAGAAGGATGAGCAGGGCACGACGAAGGCGAGCGCGGTTCGTCCCTCACCCCCAGCCCCTTCGCGAAGCACCCCCGAGGGGCTCCCGAAGGGAGAGGGAGATTCACCGCGCCACATCGCGCTCGATGAAAATAATATGCCGTTGCCGCGGCGCGTCAACGAGTTGGATTTGGAAGGCACGCGCGTATCGCCGGCGGCGTACGAGCGCGCCAGCCGTCCGCGCGGCGTGACGGAAACGCGGCGAGTCTCGTCGCCCAGCCAGCCGCGACAGAACCAGGCGGCCTCGATCGATTGGAAAAAAGCCGGTGGGTGGCTTGCGCGGGCCGCCGTGCTGGGGTTGTTCGGCATTGTCATCCTTGCCATCATCGGCGGTTCGGGGCTGATCTATTCGTATTATTCGATTGCCCGCACTCTTCCCGATGTGGATGATTTGAAGAACCGCGCTTCGCAGTTCGAGACCACGCGCATCCTGGACCGCAACGGGAACCTGCTGTACGAGATCCTCGACCCAACTGCGGGACGCCGCACCTACGTGACGCTGGATAAAATTTCCCCGGCGCTTGTGGCGGCGACGATCGCCACCGAAGACAAGGATTTTTATACGCACCCCGGTTTCGACGCGTGGGCGATCATCCGCGCGTTGTGGGAGAACTATCGCACCGACGGGCAAGGCGGTGGCGCTTCCACCATCACGCAACAACTGGCGCGCGCGTTATTGCTTTCACCCGAAGAACGCGCCGAGCGCACGTATCGCCGCAAGGCGCGCGAGATCATCCTTGCCGCCGAGATCACGCGGCGTTACACAAAGGACGAGATCCTCGAACTCTACCTCAATGAAATTTACTACGGCAACCTCGCTTACGGGATCGAAGCCGCGGCGGAGACGTATTTCGGCAAGACCGCGAACCAGTTGACATTGGCGGAAGCCACCTTCCTCGCGGGCTTGCCGCAATCGCCGGCGGTATACGATATTTACACCAACCGCGATGTAACCCTTGCCCGTCAACAACAGGTCATCGTGTTGACGTACACGTTGAGCCAGCAGCGCAATTGCATCGAGGTCAGCAACAGTGAAACGCCGATCTGCGTGGACCAAGTGGCGGCGGTGCAGGCGGCGGACGAGATCAAAGCCTACAACTTCGTCGCGCCGAACATTGACGCGAAATATCCGCACTGGGTGAACTTCGTCCGCTCGGAATTGGAAAAGAAATACGACGCGCAGACCATCTATCGCTCCGGCTTCATCGTCTACACCACGATTGACCCGACGCTTCAAGAGGAGGCACAGCGGCTGGTGACCGAACAACTGGCGGCGCTCACCGACAAGAACGCGAAGAACGGCGCGCTCGTCGCCATCCAGCCGTCGACCGGCGAAATCCTCGCCATGGTCGGCTCGCCCGACTTTGCGAATGAAGCGATCTCCGGTCAGATCAACATGGCGGATAGTCCCACGCGCCAGCCGGGTTCGTCTATCAAACCGATCGCCTACGTCGCCGCGTTCGAAAAAGGGTGGACGGCATCGACCCTCATCTGGGATGTGCCGACCGATTTCCCCGATGGCGTGAATCCCGCGTACCAGCCGGTTAACTACGACGGCAAATTCCACGGACCTGTCACCGTGCGCACGGCGCTGTCCAATTCGTTCAACGTGCCGGCAGTCAAGGCGCTGGAATTCATCGGCGTGTACGATAACCCGAACACACCCGAACGCGACGGCATGATCGCCATGGCGGAGCGGCTCGGCATTACCAGCCTCACGGGCAATCAATACGGGCTGGCGCTCACGCTCGGCGGCGGCGAAGTCAGCCTGCTCGAAATGACCTCGGCATATTCTGTGTTCGCCAACGGCGGAAAGAAAGTGCCGCCCGTGGCGATCCTCAAGATCGTGGATTTTGAAGGCAACGTGATCGACGAATACCAGCCTCCGCAAGGCGAGCCGGTGATTCGCCCCGAACACGCCTTTTTGATCTCCTCCATCCTTTCCGATAACCAGGCGCGTTCGTGGATGTTCGGATCGAACTCGGTCTTGAACCTGCCTTTCCAGGCGGCGGCAAAGACCGGCACCGCCGGCGACCCGCGCGGCGCGGACGGCGTCAATGTGTACGACAACTGGACGATCGGCTACACCCCCGACCTCGTCACCGGCGTGTGGGTGGGCAACGCCGATTACACGCCCATGGTCAATACCTCCGGCACCACCGGCGCCGCGCCGATCTGGTCGCAGTTCATGACCTTCGCTGTGCCACGCATCGCGCCGAACAACACCCCCTCCTCGTTCGCCATTCCGCAGGGCATCATCGAAAAGATCATCTGCTCAGTTTCGGGCGCGGAGCCTTCGCAGTGGTGCCGCGGCGGGCAACGCAGTGAGTTCTACACCAGCGACCAGCCGCCGCTGCCCCCCTCGCAGGATTTACTGCGCCAGACCAAAATCGACACGTGGACCGGCTTCATCGCCGGCAACGCCTGCCCCGGCTTTGAAAAAGAAGACATGGTAATGAACGTGTCTGACCCATGGGCGCGCAAGTGGTTGCGCGGCAACGACGGCAGAGCCTGGCTCGACGCCAACGGCTTCCCCGAGCGCCCTTTCTTCGCGCCGGAACGCGAGTGCTCCATCGACGACCCGCGCCCCATCCTCGAATTTGCCAGCCTCCACGATAACGACATCATCACCGACCCAACGCTCGTCATCCGCGGCATCATCAACGTGAGCAAAGGCGATTTCAGCGGCTGGCGGCTCGAAGTGGGGTCAGGCAAGGACCCGCAGGATTGGACGATCCTCGCGCAGGGCGCGAACCGCATCGAATCGACGGGCGATATTTTCACTTGGAATTTGAATAACATCACCAGCGACAAGATCACGCTGCGGATCTACCTCACGAAGGGCGAGGAGTTCTACGCCGAGAAACGCGTCTTTCTGACGTTGAACCTGCCCACCCCAACCCCCGAACCGACCGCCACCTTTACCTCCATTCCGCCGACGGATCTTCCCACCGACACGCCCATACCCAGCGAGACCCCCACGCCCACCCTCCCGCCTCCGCCAACCGATACGCCCACGGCGAGTCCCACGCCGGGACCGTGACGTAAGGCGTGTCATGCTGAGCCGCTTTGCGGCGAAGCATCTCCACCCTGTGAGGGAGACCCTTCGGTCGCAACAAGCGCTCCCTCAGGGTGACACATCATGAGGCTAGATGAAGTCGTATTATGTTTACATCATGACGAACAGATCCAAAACCCTCTACACAGGTATTACAAATAACCTGGAACGTAGAGTATACGAGCATAAACAAAAACTTATTCCGGGGTTTACAAGTAAATACAACATTACCAAGTTGGTTTACCATGAAGAAACCAACGATGTCAGCGTGGCGATTGCCCGTGAAAAGCAAATCAAAGGCTGGCTTCGCGCGAAGAAAATTGCCTTGATTGAATTGGAAAATCCCGAATGGAAAGATTTGAGTTTGGATTGGTATGATTGATTTCGGCGTGTCATTTGAAGGAGCCGCGAAGCGGCGACGAAGATTCTCGTTTTCTCTGTAGCCATCATTAAGAAGAGGATTCTTCGCTCCCTAATAGTCGCGTGGAATGACAAATGACACTCTATCCTTGCAACTCCCATTCAACCTTCAGGGGAAATTAACCTCATCTTGTACAATTATCCCCGATGAACCAAAATGGAAATAGCCGAACCAGCCTCAAGGTGGGGATGACCGTGCTTATCGTCCAGAAACAGGACCAACGCACTGGGAAGTTGACCAAAGGAGTCGTCAAAGACATCCTCACCAAATCGCCGAATCACCCGCACGGGATCAAAGTGCGTTTGGAGAGCGGGGTGGTCGGGCGCGTCAAGGAAATCGTTCCGGAATGAAGAAGAAGATTCTGTTCGGGCTTCTCGCCTTGGGGGTTCTGCTTGCCTGTATGCCCGCCGGGTTGGCGACGCCCGCGGTCGCTCCCGCCGACCCGAATGCGATCCAGCTGTACTTGCAACAGACCGCCGCCGCGGCGCTGACGCAAACGCAAGCGGCGATTCCCACCCTGCCCGCAACGTTGACGTTCACGCCCACGCCGCCTCCCACGTTCACCCTCGAGCCGACGTTCACGCCGGTGGGGACGATCATCTTTGCGCCTCCCACGCAATCACAACGCGTGCAATATTTCCGCGTCAAGCACGATCACCAGCTTGCCCTCTACGATTTCCGTTCGCGCACGGTCAGCCCGAACTGGGCGTACAACAAACAAACTCCCGAAATCCTGCCGATGTACCCGATCCGCAAAGAGAGCGCGGGCA
>CAYPCK010000273.1:0-4318 GCA_964409185.1 uncultured Anaerolinea sp.
GTAATATCTTAAGATGTCTCGATACGGAGGGTTGGGGGATGCAAAGTTCGTTGGTCAGTTCCGATACGTTCAGGGGGCGTTCCTTGAGGGTGTATAAAATGATTATCCGCGTCGGCTCCGAAAGCGCCGCACAAAAATCCGCCTCGAGCTGGATGATCTCCTGTTTCAGGGATTGGTTCACCATCGTTTGCTCCTATATTCGGATAGACGAATATTTCATCGGTATGATAGCATTATGACAAATTTCACAATAGTGCGATGTGTCATATGAGTGGAAGATTAATGTCACAACAAAAAGAGCGGCTCATTTGAGCCGCTCTCGCTTCATTTCACGAGTTGTTCTGGTTCAGTCCATCAGGCGATTCGCCCTTAGGCATACATTCCCCAGTCCAGTGCCGATGGGTCTTCCATCATTGAAAAGTCCCAGACATCCATGCCCATTTCGATGGTAACGGGCATATTGAGACCCTCCACCGCTTTGGCTTTGGTCATTTCGATCATTGCAGGACCGTACGGGCAGAAGGGAGTGGTGAGAATCATTTTCAAACGGGCAATGCCGTTGTCCTCGATGATGATATCGCGAACGAGCCCGAGTTGAATGATATGCATCCCGATTTCAGGGTCTACCACCTCGGAGAGTTTTTCTCGCGCGGGTTTGACCATCTCGGGATGCGTGTCGTGAATGGTCCACTTGATTTCGTTGATGGTTTCTTCGGTCATAGTTCCTCGTCAGGGATTTGGAATCGGGGCTTGCTCCCGTGATGCCTTCCAAAAGTTAGTTTTTGCTGTAGCCGCCTGCACCACATACGTGCAATGCGCGCCGCCGTCGAGTATGCACTGGATTTTGTTGACAGGCAGGGCGAGCATTTTTGAAATGAGGGTTTGGTCTACGGTGCAGACTTCGGGGTGTGCCACACCGATCTGGTAATACGGGCAGGAGATTTCGTGGATCTGGTACTCTTTGCCTTTCTTTTCCCATTCCACCGTGAAGCCCTCGTGGGCGAGCATGTCTTTGAGGAAGTTGAGGCGTTCTTCCATGCTCATGTCTTTCAATTGATTCGCGTAATCGCCAGCCATGTCTTCGGCAATCTGAGTGAACAGGTTGGCAACAGCAGGTCCGGGCATGGATTCTTTCATCTGCGCCAGCAGTTTCGTGGTCAGGCGCAGGTACTTGGTGGGGAAGCGCTCCATGCCGTCCTCGGTGAGCGAATACATCAAGCGAGGTCGTCCAACGCCATGCCGTTCCTCCTCGGCGGCGATCAGCCCTTCCTTTTCAAGATTGGAAAGATGATGCCGCACGGAGATGGCGTTAATCCCCACCGCTTCCGCTATTTCGTTGATCGTGATCTTCGGCTTGCGCAGCAGGGCTTGAAGTATCCGGTCTTTCGTGCTTTTCATGAGGCGGAGTATACCCGCCTGTCTTGGTATTGTCAATATACTAGAAAAATATCATAAATATTGACTTTTCGTTTCAGCCCTGCTATAATGCCGCCGACTTGATAAAAACGCCAGCAAAGGCTTAAATCGTTAGGAGCAAAATTCGCATGTCGCAACTTGAAATCAAGAATTTACACGTCAGCATCGAGGATAAGGAGATTCTCAAAGGGCTGTCGCTTTCGATCAATCCGGGTGAAATTCACGCCATCATGGGACCGAACGGTACTGGGAAGTCCACGCTGGCGTATACCTTGATGGGGCATCCCAATTATACAGTGACGCAAGGGGAGATTTTTTTCAAGGGGCAAAATGTGCTCGAGCTCGAACCGGATGAACGCTCACGCCTCGGCATGTTTTTAGCGTTTCAGTATCCTGTTGCCATTCCCGGTGTGACCGTGGCAAACTTCCTGCGCACAGCCATCAACGCCCGCCGTCGCGCCGAAAACCCCGAAGACAAAGGCGTTCCCATCCCTGAGTTCCGAAAACTGCTCAAGGAAAAAATGGCAATGCTCAAGATGGATCCAAACTTCGCCGGTCGTTATCTCAACGACGGTTTCTCGGGTGGCGAAAAGAAACGAGCCGAAATTTTGCAATTGGCGACGCTCAAGCCCGAGATCGCCATTCTGGATGAAACCGACTCCGGCTTGGATATTGACGCGCTCCGCATTGTCGCGGAGGGGGTCAACGCTCTTTCGGGACCTGAACTTGGCGTGCTGGTCATTACGCACTACCAGCGCCTGTTGAATTACATCAAACCGCAATTCGTCCACATCATGTTTGGCGGTCGTATCGTCGAATCGGGCGGACCTGAACTGGCTCTGCATCTCGAAGAGCATGGCTATGATTGGATTCGCGAGAAGCACGAGGATGAGGTTTCGGCCTAAAGAAATTAAACACAAAGGACACTAAGTTCACGAAGGTTTTAACCCCTTCCATCTTAATCCTTAGTGACCTTTGTGATCTTAGTAGTGAAAAGGTTGTGCCCATGAGCGATGATGCGCAAATTCTCGAAGGCTTAAGCGAATACAAATACGGCTTTCACGACCGTGACGATAATTACGCGTTCAAATCCCGCAAGGGACTCGACCGCGAAATTGTAGAGCAAATATCAAAAATGAAGGGCGAGCCGCAGTGGATGTTGGATTTCCGTTTGAAGGCGCTCGACCACTTCTTGAAACGCCCGATGCCGAATTGGGGTCCGCAACTTAACGACCTCGATCTGGACGATATCTATTACTACGTCAAGCCGACCGAAAAACAGGAAAAATCATGGGACGACGTCCCTGATGACATTAAACGAACGTTCGATAAATTGGGTGTGCCCGAGGCGGAACGGAAGTTTTTGGCGGGTTTGGGTGCGCAGTACGAATCAGAGATGGTCTACCACTCCATTCAAGAGCACCTTGAAAAGCAGGGCGTAATCTTCCTGTCGATCGAGGACGGATTGAAAAAACACCCCGATTTGTTCCGCGAATATTTTGGTACGGTCATTCCGATAGAAGATAACAAATTCGCCGCGTTGAATTCGGCGGTCTGGTCGGGCGGATCGTTCGTCTACGTGCCAAAAGGCGTGAAGGTGGATTTGCCTTTGCAGGCATACTTCCGCTTGAATACGGCGAACGTCGGTCAGTTCGAGCGCACACTGATCATCGTGGATGAAGGCGCAAGCGTGCATTATGTCGAAGGGTGTACTGCCCCTCAATACACCACCGACTCGTTCCACTCCGGCGTGATCGAGATTATCGTCAAAAAAGGCGCGCGCTCGCGCTACTCGACCATCCAAAACTGGTCCACCAACGTCTACAACCTCGTGACGCAACGCGCCAAAGTGTTCGCGAATGGCACGCATGAGTGGGTGGATGCCAACATCGGCTCGAAGGTCACGATGAAATACCCATCCTGTTACCTCATGGAGCCCGGCGCTCGCGGCGAAATGCTCTCGATGGCATTCGCGGGCGCGAATCAAATTCAAGATGCGGGCTCGAAGATGGTTCACTTTGCGCCGAACACCTCCAGCAAAATCACATCGAAGTCCATTTCAAAATCGGGCGGACGCGCTTCGTATCGCGGTTTGCTTAAAGTCTATAAAGGCGCAAAGGGCGTGAAGTCGAACGTGGTGTGTGATGCGCTTTTGCTTGACCCGCAATCCCGTTCCGACACATATCCTTACATCGAGATCGACGAAGACGATGTCACCATCGGTCACGAAGCCTCGGTCAGCAAGGTGGGTGAGGAGCAACTCTTCTATCTCATGAGTCGTGGTCTCAGTGAAGAAGAAGCCACTACCATGGTCGTCTCTGGTTTCATCGAGCCGCTCGTCAAAGAATTGCCGATGGAATACGCGGTCGAAATGAACCGCTTGATCGCGTTGCAAATGGAAGGAAGCATCGGCTAACATGCAGGAAAAACCAAAAGTAGTTGTATCCAAAACTCGCCGCGCCGACTCTGCCGCAAAAGATTTTGGATTCGCCGAATCTGACATCCGCCATGGAACGGACGCCATCGCTTCATACCGGACCTCAGCCTGGTCGGCATTCAGGAAGCACTCCCTCCCTGACACATCTTTGGAAGCCTGGCGCCGCACGGACATTCATGCGCTCCCCGTCGAGAAATTTAAATTCGCCGGTGACGGCGCGTTCAACGATTTGCCATCTGTGCGCGAGGATTTGCTCAAACCTCTCACAGGCGACCAGCACGGCGGACAAATTCTCCTCGTCCCCGGCGGTTCGCGCATTGAGTTGGATGAAAAACTCGCAGCGCAAGGCGTCGTCTTCACCGACCTCAAAACCGCCGAAACGGAACACCCCGAAGTGCTGGCGAAAATGCTCGGCAGGACCGTCAATGTTGAGGAGGGAAAATTCTCCGCGTTGGCTGGCGCGTT
>CAYPCK010000274.1:0-4315 GCA_964409185.1 uncultured Anaerolinea sp.
GTGCAGTTGTGGGATGGAATCCGCATCGAAGACGATGTGTTCGTCGGTCCCAATGTGGCGTTCACGAACGACCCGTTCCCGCGCAGCAAACAATACCCCGACAAATACTCTCAGACCGTCGTGCAAAAAGGCGCGTCCATCGGCGCGAATGCCACAATTCTTCCCGGTGTAATCATTGGGCAGAACGCGATGGTGGGTGCTGGCGCGGTGGTCACGAAAAACGTCCCGCCGAATTCGATCGTGGTGGGCAACCCAGCCCGCATCGTCAGTTATGTGACCGGGGATTTCCCGTCGAAAAAACTTTCGCCGGCGGAAAATCCCGAAACGGAGGATATCCCAGTCAAAGGTGTGAAGTTGTTCCACCTGCCCAAAATTTCAGACCTGCGCGGCGACCTGACCTTTGCCGAGACGCCGGGCTTGCTCCCTTTCGAGGCGCGGCGATTTTTTGTGATCTACAATGTGCCCGGCAAAGATGTGCGCGGCGAACACGCCCACAAGGAGCTGAAGCAATTTCTCGTCTGCGTAAAAGGCAATTGCTCGGTGGTGGTGGACGATGGGACGAATCGCTTCGAGGTGCCATTGGACGAGCCGGCCTTGGGCTTGTTCATCCCGCCGATGATCTGGGCGACCCAATATAAATTTTCGGAGGATGCGGTTCTTGTCGTTTTTGCCTCCGACATTTACAAAGCCGAGGATTACATTCGGAACTACGAAGATTATCTGAAACTGATATCCAAACCATGAGCCGAAAAATTCCCTTTCTCGATATGCACGCGCAGTACCTTGAATTAAAAGATGAACTGGATCAGGCATATCGCCGCGTGATGGATTCGGGATGGTACATCTTAAGCGGGGAAGTGGAAGCCTTCGAACAGGAGTTTGCAGAGTATCTTGGGGTGCGACACTGCATCGGCGTGGGCAACGGACTCGAAGCGCTGCAATTAATTCTGATGGCGTACGGGATCGGTCCCGGCGACGAAGTGATCGTTCCCGCCAATACGTACATTGCCTCGTGGCTGGCGGTCTCGTACGTGGGCGCGGTTCCCATCCCTGTGGAGCCTGATCCGGCGACGTATAACATGGACGCCGCCCGGATCGAATCGGCCATCACCTCTCGCGCGAAGGCGATCATGCCGGTGCATCTCTATGGTCAACCCTCCGCCATGGATGAAATTTGGAAACTTGCGGATCGCCACGGCTTGAAGATCATCGAAGACTCCGCCCAAACTCACGGAGCCACATATCGAGATCGCATGTCGGGCACGCTTGGCGATGCCGCCGGCTTCAGCTTTTACCCGACCAAAAACCTCGGCGCGTTTGGCGACGCCGGCGCGGTGACGACAAACGACGACCGACTGGCGGACAGTGTGCGGGTGTTGCGGAATTACGGTTCGCGCAAAAAATATTACAACGAAGTGAAGGGGCACAATTCCCGGCTCGACCCGTTGCAGGCGGCTTTTCTGCGCGCAAAACTAAAATTTCTTGATCAATGGAATGAACGCCGTAGGAAGATTGCCGATTTTTATCTTACGACCCTGCAAGGGCTGGATGGATTAACTCTCCCCAAAACCACAGCCGAATCGAGTCATGTCTGGCATTTGTTTGTGATCCTGCACTCCCGCCGCGACGAACTGCAAAAACACTTGGAACGCGAGGGGATTTCCACTTTGATTCATTATCCTGTCCCGCCGCATCTCTCCGAAGCCTATTCGGAGCTCGGATACAAAGCGGGCGATTTTCCGCTCACCGAGCAAATGGCAAATTCCGCGTTGAGCCTGCCGATCGGTCCACACCTTAGCCTTGAGGAGGCTGGGCTTGTCGCGGATGCGATCCGACGGTTTTTGTAGGCTCATTCCCAGCATCAGGCGGGCCGCGATTGGATGACAGCGAACCGTTCCTTTAGTTTCAGGAACGGTTTCTCGAGCAGCCCATACGAGACTGCAGAGATCGCTACGGTGATGACAAATGACAACAGCAGAACCATGGCGGGGTAAGCCACCAGGCGATCGGCGTCAAGGTGGGGTTTTGTCACCCTGTTCGCGAGAAAAATCCCAAGCTTATGGTACACATACAAACCATACGAGATTTTTCCCAGATAGGCAAGCCGCCGGTTCTGAAGCAGGGACGAAATAACGCCCAACCCTCCTTGTGTGAGCGAATAAATGATCAACGAAGTTCCTACTCCCACCAGCGGGTACGTGATCATCAGTTGCCATTGAATGCGCGTCACGTTGGGCAGGAGGGTGACCTGCCCGAGCGCCAGAATCCCGATGAGCAACCACAGGATATTCGGTACACGCTTGAGAGAACGTTCGAAGATTCCCAGCCCAATGACGATTCCGCCCAGGACAGAGTCAAAGTGTGAATACGGCAGGACCCAAATATCCGGGTGACCGATCTGGCGATAGATCATCCAGCCTCGGATGAACGTTCCGGCAAGCGCCATGCCGAGCAGGACAAGGCGGGTGATTGTTGGTCTCGATCGGTAGAAGAATAGCAAGACCCAGGGGATGAGCAAGTAAACCTGCTCTTCATACGAGATCGTCCACAGGTGTGGGGAGTACAAGATGGTGGAATTGTATCCATCTCTTGCCGCCATAAAGTTATCGGTGAATGTCAACATGCCCGCGGCGCGGAGGGTTGCCTCGTCACTCCATCCGTTCCGTTGAACCGTGAGCCAGGCAACGAGGACGAAAAAGAAGAAATACAGGGGCCAGATGCGGAATGCCCGCCGGAGGTAGAAATTCCTTATGTTGACGCTTCCCGTCTGCTTGTACTCCGCTTGCAACAATCGGGTGAACAGAAACGCGGAGAGGCATAAAAACAGATCCACGCCCATCCAGCCATACTTGGCGAGGGTGATCCACGCTTCGATCAAATCCGAATAACCGGCGTGATGAATGAGTACAAGAAGGAATGCGAAAAATCGCAGGCTGTCGAGTTCGGGCAGGTAAAAACCATTGGGTTTCATCGAAAGATTTCTCTTCAATATATTCGGAGACAGGCGTGTTATGTTATCATGGTTTTCATCGAAAGGATGCCATGTCGCCCTATCTTGCCGCCCTCCTCACTTTCCTCATCGCAGTCGCTTTCCTCCGCCTGATGGATTTTCTCGCCCATCGCGGGGTTATAGAAAGCCGGTTGAGCCGCAAGATCATCCACATCGGCACGGGTCCTGTTTTTGTGTTGTGTTGGCTGATGTTCGCCGATGTTTCCATCTCCCGCTGGCTGGCTGCGCTTGTGCCGTTGGTGATCACGCTTCAATTCGCGCTGGTCGGCTTGGGCATTCTCAAGGATGAAGCGGCGGTCAAAGCCATGTCGCGAACGGGGGATCGCCGCGAAATCCTGCGGGGTCCCCTGTTTTACGGGATCGTCTTCGTCGCGGTTACGTTGCTTTATTGGAAAGACTCGCTGATCGGCGTTCCCGCCTTGATGATCATGTGCGGCGGGGATGGCATCGCCGACATCGTCGGGCGGCGCGTCGATTCTCCGAAGTTGCCCTGGTCGCCCGAAAAGAGCGTTGCCGGCTCTGTGAGTGTTTTTCTCGGCGGCTGGCTGCTGACCATGATCATCTTCGGTATTTACCTTTGGATGGGCGCGTTCAGCGGACCCATCGCCCGTTTTCTATTGCCTGTCACATGGGTTGCGCTCGGCGCGATGCTGGTTGAGTCGCTCCCGTTCAAAGATGTGGATAACATCACGGTCACCGTCGCTTGCATTCTGATCGGGCATCTGGTCGTCCCGATCTAGCGCGTTGCGGTGATTTCGAGGAGGGATTCGGTCAGTTGTTCGGTGAAAAGCGCTTTTCCCTGTTCGTTCAAGTGCAGGGTATCTGTAAAAAATTCAGGGGGCATATCCTTTTTGTCGAAATCCAGAAACGGGACGTTATTCTCTTTCAAATAGACGCTCAAATCCCGAATGTAATCATCCAGTCCGATCGGACGGGTGGCAGGATCGTAGTATCGCAGGATGGGCATGCGGACCAGCACAAGTTGTATGCCGTTTTCCCTGCACAGGCGGATGATCTCCGGCAGAAAAGTAGAATCAACCTGCCCGTCAAATTCGAGCGCTTTCTCCGAATACAGATATTCATCCGCCGCGCCGATGGCTTCGCTGAGGAATGTGATATCCAGATTGCTTTCGTCAAACACAACCTCCATCCCATAGTCCATGCAGGTTTGGTTGCAATCCAGCAAGACGCTTCCCAGCGGATAGCGAATGTAATAATCAAGGCTCTGGCGGATCGTCCACCGTGAACCGTACAGCGGGAAATAGCCCTCGAACACTTTTTCGAGCGGGCTCATTTGATTGATAT
>CAYPCK010000275.1:0-4307 GCA_964409185.1 uncultured Anaerolinea sp.
CGGTAATCGAGGTCGGCTTGGGCGGACGACTCGATGCGACGAATATCGTAACGCCGAGGGTATCGGTCATCACGTCATTGTCTTACGATCACATGGCTGTGCTTGGCGATACGCTGGCGAAGATCGCCGGAGAGAAAGCAGGGATCATCAAGCCCGGCGTGCCGGTTGTATCTGCGCCGCAAAAGGATGAAGCGCTTGAAGTTTTGGAACGCGTAGCCAGAGAGAACAATTCGAGTGTTACTTTGGTTGGAAAAGATATAAAACTCGAACCGCTGGCATCATCTCTCGATGGTCAATCTCTTCGCATCCGTGACAACCTTCGACCTTCGACCTTCGACCTTCAACTGCCTTTGCTCGGCTCCCACCAACTCGAAAACGCCGCCACAGCGTATGCCGCGCTCAAAGTCAGCGGGCTGGAAATTTCAGACGAAGCGATTCAAAAAGGATTTGCCGATGTCAAGTGGCGCGGACGATTTGAGGTGGCGCGGCGCGATCCACCGGTGATTTTTGATTCGGCGCACAATCAGGATTCGTTTGCGAAGTTGCGAGAAACACTCGAAACACATTTTCCAAACAAGCAAGTCTATCTCATCTTCGGAGCGTCGGAGGATAAGAATATTCCCGGCATGTTCGCCGAGATGAAGCCGAGGATTCGGCGACTCATCGTCACCCGCGCCGACCATCCCCGCGCGCTGGAGGAGGAGAAAATAATCGAGTTGGCGAGACAGGCTGAACTTGAGTCCGAGGCGGCGACTCCCGTCGAGTCCGCATTGAGGCGGGCGTTGGAGTTATCCGCAAATGATGGTAGCATTGTGCTCTCCGCTGGGAGCATGTTCGTCACGGCGGAAGTGATGAAGGCATGGCAAGAGCGATATTCGGGAAGCGATAATCGGAATTCGTAACGATTTCGAACATCGAGTATCGAATATCCAATATCGAGCATTTATGAGCCACCCAAAAGACTGGATCGAAGAAGAAAATTTTAACCTGACCCTCTCGCAGCGCACGGAGGAGTTATATCGCATCGTCAACCGCGAGCCCGATGACGAGGGGATCATCGAAGCTGCGGTGTTGCCATTGCGCGATCTCGTGGTGTTCCCGCGCATGGTCTCGCCGATCTTCATCGGGCGCGAATCGTCATTACTCGCGGTGGAGGAAGCGCAGCGCAAAGGTCAGACCGTGATCGGGCTGACGCAACGCGACGCCGAACTTGACCACCCGGGCGCGGAAGATTTTCTCGCGATCGGGGTGGAGATGGCGGTGGGGCGTTTGCTTGCCATGCCGGACGGCTCGCACTCCGCGCTCGTGCAGGGGCGCCGCCGCGTGGAAGTGCTGGACTTCGTGCGGACGAAACCGTACCTCGTGGCGCGAGCGCGCGTCATTCCGGAACCTCCAACTGCCGACCGCCAGACGCAAGCACTCATGCGTTCGGCGCTCGACCTCTTCGACCGCTGCGTGCAACTCGACCGCACGATCCCAGAAGAAGCGCATCTTTTTGCGATGAACATCTCGGAACCCGGCTGGCTGGCGGATATGCTCGCCACGTCGCTTTCGTTGAATTACGAAGCGAAGCAAAGTTTGTTGATGCTGATCGACGTGCGCGGACGGTTGCAAGCATTGAACAAGATCCTCGCACAGGAAGTGGATGTGCTGGAGCTTGAAGACGAGATTCACTCGAAGGTGCAAAGCGAGGTGGACAAGAGTCAGCGCGAGTTTTATTTGCGCGAGCAGATGCGACAGATTCAAAACGAGTTGGGCGAGGGTGACATCTTCACGCGCGATGCGAACGATTTGAAGAAGCGACTCGATTCTGCTGGTCTTCCCGAAGAAGCGAAGATGGTCGCGCTCAAGGAACTCGAACGCCTGAACCAAATGCCGCCGATGACGCCCGAGGTGGGAATCATCCGAACGTATATTGACTGGATCCTCGAACTGCCATGGTCGAATTATTCGCCCGATAATCTCGATGTGAAGAACGCGGCGAAGATTTTGGAACGCGATCACTACGGCTTGAAGAAGGCGAAAGAACGCATCCTCGAATATATCGCCGTTCGTTCGTTGAAGCCGAAGAAAGAACGACAGCCGATCCTGTGTTTCGTCGGTCCGCCGGGGGTGGGGAAGACCTCGCTGGGGCGGTCCATTGCTGAATCGCTTGGACGGAAATTCGTGCGCGTGTCGCTCGGCGGCGTGCGCGATGAAGCCGAGATTCGCGGTCATCGCCGCACGTACATCGGCGCGCTGCCCGGCAGAATCATCCAGACCATGAAGCGCGCCGGGACGTCGAATCCGCTGTTCATGCTGGACGAGATTGACAAGTTGTATTCCGATTTCCGCGGCGACCCTGCCTCCGCGATGCTCGAGGTGCTAGACCCCGAACAAAACAACACCTTCAGCGATCATTACCTCGAATTACCGTTTGACTTGTCGAAGGTGATGTTTGTGACGACGGCGAATTCGCTGGGAAGCATTCCGTCTCCGTTGCTGGATCGCATGGAAGTGATCGAATTTCCCGGCTACATCGAGGAGGAGAAACTCGAAATCGCGAATCGCTATCTCATCCCGCGTCAGATCGAAGAAAACGGCGTGGAGGAACTCAGCCTCACGTTCGAAACGGATGCGATTCGCAAGATCGTCCGCGAATACACCTACGAGGCGGGAGTCCGCAACTTGGAGCGCGAGATCGGCAAGGTTTGTCGCAAGGTGGCGCGCGTCAAAGCGGAAGGGAAGAAGTTTGAGTCGGTGATCAAAGCCGATGCGATCGAAAAATATCTCGGTCCGCAACAGGTCTTCCAGCCCGAAGCGGAACAGAACGACGAGGTCGGCGTGGCGACGAGTCTCGCCTGGACGGAGAACGGCGGCGAGATCATGCCGGTGGAAGTGGCGGTGCTGGAAGGCAAGGGCGGCTTGCAGATGACCGGGCAGATGGGCGATGTGATGCAAGAGTCGGGGCAAGCCGCGCTGACGTACATCAAGTCGCGCGCGGCGGAGTTGAAAATTGATTTGGACGTGTTCGAGCGCATGGACATCCACGTGCACATGCCCGAAGGCGCAATTCCGAAAGATGGACCATCCGCTGGAATCACGATGGCGAGCGCGGTCATCTCCGCGTTGACGGGGCGCCCGGTCTTCAAACACGTCGGCATGACCGGCGAGATCACCCTGCGCGGGCGCGTGCTTCCCATTGGCGGCGTGCGCGAAAAAGTGTTAGCCGCGCATCGCGCCGGACTCAAAACAGTGATCCTGCCAGAAAAAAATATGAAGGATTTGACGGAACTGCCAAAGACGGCGAGATCAGAATTGAAGATCATCCCAGTCAAGCACATGGACGATGTGTTGGAGATCGCGCTCGGCAAAGACGCGGTGATCGAACCTCCCAGACCGAAGAAACAGAACAAGGACGAAAATCAGGAAGAGAACGAGTGAAATAAACACAAAGGACACGAAAGTCACAAAGGTTGGATAACCGACGAGCGAATAGCCTTTCCGTAGATTTTCTTCGTGCGCTTTGTGTCCTTCGTGTTTAAAAAAATCATGCCCATTGACCTCAAAAACAAAGTTGTCCTCATCACCGGCGCTTCATCTGGCTTTGGCGAAGACGCGGCGAAATTATTCGCCAGAGAGGGGTGCAAGGTGGTCGTCACAGCACGGCGGCTCGACCGCCTGCAATCGCTTGTCGCCGGGATCCAAAACACGGGAGGCGAGGCGCTTGCCATCCCGGTGGATGTGACCGAACGCGCCGAGATCGACGTGATGGTGCAGACCGCGCTTGACCTGTACGGCCGCATTGACATCCTCTTCAACAACGCCGGCTTCGGCGCGGTGGATTGGTTCGAGCGTCTCAACCCCGAACGCCAGATTGAAACATTGGTGCGTGTCAACCTGATCGGCATGATGCTGGTCACGCGGGCGGTGCTGCCTCACATGTTGCAACGGCGTCAAGGTCACATCATCAACATGGTTTCGGTCGCGGGTCACATCTCGCCGCCGCTCATCACCACCTACTCCGCCAGCAAATACGGCGCGCGCGCCTTCACCGACGCGCTGAGACGCGAAGTTTACCCGTTTGGCATTCACGTGTCCGGGATTTACCCGGGTCCCGCCACGACCGAGTTCGGTCAAAAACTCGAGCGCACGCGATCGCGTGAAAATGTGCGGCGGCTCAAATATCCGCATCTCACCTCCGAGCAAGTCGCGCGGCGCGTGGTCGAATTGGCGAAGCGTCCGCGCCGCACCGTGGTCATCCCGTGGTGGTTCCGCGTCATCACCACGTTCGATATGCTCTTCCCCGTTGTCGTCGATTGGATTTT
>CAYPCK010000276.1:0-3754 GCA_964409185.1 uncultured Anaerolinea sp.
GTTGCACGTCGTTGATATTTCCCACCCCAACGCGCTCAACCAATTCGAGGTGGTCCAGCAAACGCTCAATGACCTCGGAGCGCATCACATTCCGGTGATCACCGCGTTGAACAAGGTGGATAAACTCCGCAACCCTGAATCGGCAAGGGAAGTGGTTGGTCGGTTTTCCAAGGCGGTTGCCATCTCCGGCGTCACCGGTACCGGTTTGAAAGACCTGCTGCGCATGATTCAGGAGGAATTATACGAAACGTACCTTCCGATCCGCGTGCGCCTGCCGTATCAACAGGGCAGCCTCATTTCGCTGTTCCATGAAGCGGGGCAGGTTGAGTTCGTCGAGCATGGGCGCGGCGGCGTGTTGATGCAGGGACGCATCCCGGGGCGGCTGGTGGCGCAATTCACCGGGTGGAATGCGCGCGAATCATTTCAGGAAGAAAAAGAGGAAATATGAACAGGCTTTCGAAATTGATCGACACAGCTTCGGAATATTTCGCGCACCGCAAGGGGTTGTTGCCGATGATTGGCGTCCTGCTTGTGGTGGTGAACTTCATCCTGCCGTTCATCTTTGGCTTGAACGTAATCACCGGCAGTAATTTGTTTTTGCATCTCGGCGTGATCGTGGCGATCTTCGGCTTTATGCTGGCGTCGGCGCTTTGATCAGTGTTCCTCGACGCGCGTATCGCCGATCCACTGAACCCGTTTCACATCGCCGCCCTCGCCCAACAGAACGGGCAACAGGGATTTTAACGCCGATGGATCGCCGGACGTGTAAAATTCGACCTCTCCCTCTTGCCGTGATGAATTTCTGAGACCCGCCGCTTCCAACAGCCGTTCAACCTGCCTCGCCACAGCGGGAGCCGGGTCGATCACCCGGACGGTCTCGCCGACGATCTCCCGAATCAGCGGTATCGCAAACGGATAGTGAGTACATCCCAAGACGATCGTATCAATATTCTTTTCCAACATAGGGAGGAGGGCGTCTTCCAATATTCGGCGCGTTTCAGCGCCTTTGAGATTTCCCTGCTCGATTTGTTGAACCAAACCGGGGCAGGTGTTTTGGAATAATTCCACACTGGTGGCAAACCGCTCCACCACCGACGCATACAACGCGCCTTGAAACGTGGCGGGCGTGGCAAGCACGCCGACTTTCCCGGTCTGTGTGTGTTCTGCCGCAGGCTTGACGGCTGGCTCCATGCCCACGAACTGAACGCCTGAAAATTTTTCGCGCAAATCCGTCAGTGCCGCCGCGGAGGCGGTATTGCAGGCGACCACGATGATCTTTGCCCGATGCTGAAGCAGGAAGTTGGTAATTCCCTCCGCGAAATCTCGTATCTGTTCCAGACTGCGCGGTCCGTAGGGGATGTGCCCTTGGTCACCAAAGTAGATGACTCTTTCGTTGGGCATTAAATCGCGGATGGCGCGCAGCACGGAGAGACCGCCGACACCGGAATCAAAAACCCCGATTGGGGAAGATGTTGATTGATGCATTTCGCGAGTATAAACCGAAACAGGCGGATTAATGTTTGTAGTAGTCAGAGGGAAAATCAGGCGGTTGAAGCCAGCCCAGCAATCCGTGCGGCGGGCTGGGGCTGATATGAGGCTTTTCGAACCAGACGAGCAGTAAACTTCCGCCTAGTCCGGTCATGCCGATCCATTGGATGTAGGTCAGGCTCTCCCCGAGAATCAAATGGCTGAACAATACCGCCACGATCAATTCGGCGAGACCGAGCAGCGCGGTCTGCATCCCGCCGATGTGCTTCACTCCGAGGAACAAAAATAATCGTGATGCGAACGTCACGCCCGTCAAAAGAAGCACAGGGGTCCAGGGCGCAGTCCCTTGTGGCAGGCTTCTGTCGAAAATAAAATAGGCTGGCACAACCACGCTGCTCATGGCAACGAGTGTGTACACCGTCACGGTCGGGGCTGGAACGTCGTACAACACACGTTGGTTGATGGGGAGGTGCAGGGCGTACATCGCCGCGGCAACCAGCATGAAGACGACGCCGGTCGCATCCACGTTTCCCGTCATCGATTGCGTGAGTAGATAGGTGGAGAACCCCGCGATCGCAATTCGCACAAACGTTAACTTCGAGGGGGCTTGCCGGTCGAGGTGAAGCCAGAACGCCACAAAGAACGGATAGAGCGAATACAGCATTTGCGCCACGCTGGCAGGTAGTTTGCTCAAGCCGACATAATAGAAAATCGAGCCAATGCCGTTGATGACCCCGGCAAAGGTGGTGATGTAAAACGCGGCGGGGTAGATGTACAACAGGTTGCGCCGCACCAGGAATAGGATCAAGACCAATAACAGCGCCGCTAGGCTGGTGCGCAGGGCTACCACGCCAAGCGGCGAGAACTTATCCGCGCCCATGGCGGCTTTTCCGAAGACCGGCGCCAACCCCAGAAAAAACGCGGAGAAAAGCGCCGAGTTGATGCCTTTGATACGCCCTTGATACATGACGGTTTGCCTGAGGCGGGGCGACGATCGCCCGTACAGATCGCGTCGAAGGTCAGCCGATGAGTGTCCGGACTTCCTGGAGAAACTCGTCGTTCAAGAAATCGCCTTTTTGCATGAGCGATTGAATCTGACCCTGAAGCCTGCTTTTCTCGTTGACGGTCAATTCCTTGGCTGTGGCAACGATCACTGGAGTGTTCGCGGTTTCGGGATTGCTCCGTAAAATATCCAACACGGCGAAGCCATCCATTTCAGGCATCATCAGATCGAGGATGACGATGTCCGGGCGTTCCCGAAGGATGAGCTCGATCCCATCCCGCCCATCGACGGCTTCGAAGATCTCAAAGTCGCCTTGCGATTGCAGAATGCGGCGGATGAGTCGACGCGCCTCGACACTGTCGTCGACCACAGCCACGCGTGGGAAGCGGTTGGGTGTGACGTTGTTCAGCGCGGCGAGCAACCCCTCTTGCGGGGTATCCGATTGGGTGATTTGTTCGCGAAGGTCCACGTCCCTCGTCCAGTTGTCGCCGAACAGGAATTGTTCCGCCGGCAGGGTGTGACCGGTGCAATTGACGACGACCGAGTCGGCGGGCTTGATCACTCCCGCGCGTACAAGCTTGAATAATCCGGCGAAGGCAACCCCTGCGGCGGGTTCAGCCGAGATGCCTTCGAGTTTGGCGAGTACGTGCATGGCGCGAAACGCATCGTCGTCCGTAACGCTTTCGAACAGCCCGTTGGTTTCCATTACCCGTTGCCGTAACATTGTGTAAGTTCGCCCCGGGTCGCCGGTGGCAAGGGTTTCGATACGTGTGTTGGGAGAAAGCACCGGCTCTGCTTTTTCCAGCCCTCTCCGCCAGCCGTCTACCATCGGCGAACACCCTTCCGCCTGGATTGGTAAGAGCGACGGGATACGGTCAATCAAACCGAGTTTTTGCAATTCCAGGAACCCTTTGTAAACTCCCAACGGACCCATGCCGCCGCTGACCGCCTGGATATACCAATTCGGGGTCTGCCATTTCCCGTTTCTCATTCCGCCATTTTGTTGGGTGAATTGCTCGGCGATCTCGAACGCGATCGTCTTCATGGCTTCGACCGCGGTGACCGTGCGCGCGCCCATGTCCTGATAGAGTCCGCGCTGCAGTGCGAACTCTGCCGCGATCTTTTTTGCCTGATCGTACGAGCCGGTGATCTTCACCACCTGGCTACCATACAGGGCAATCTCCCGCATCTTTACGCCGGGGACGAGGCTGGTGACAAATGCCCATAGTTTGATTCCCGCCCGGGCGGCATATGCCGAGTAGG
>CAYPCK010000276.1:3764-4297 GCA_964409185.1 uncultured Anaerolinea sp.
CAACATTCCCTGTGGACGCCGCGACCATTTCGGTGATACCGGCTTCTTTCAGGGTGGCGATGGTGACCGCCGCCTGACGATCCTTGAAAGAGGAAGTAGGCCCTTGTCGTTCGTCCTTGATATACAGGTTTGGAAGCCCGAGCATGTTTCCGAGATTGGCGGCTTGAATCAGCGGAGTGCCTCCTTCACCCAGTCGCAGGGTGGGGTTGGGGTTGTGGATGGGGAGGAGTTCGCGATAACGCCAAAGATCGAAGGCGCGATTGGCGAGTTCGGACGGGAATGTTTTTTTGATCTCGTTCAGGTCATATTCCGCTTCGCGCCATTGACTATTGCACTTCGGACATTGGATGGAGTTGGGTTTGAATGGCGCGGTATGGCCGCAATCGAGACACCGGATGACAAATGACATTTGATTCCTGGAATCCTATCGAGAGACACTATGAATTTGAGCGGATGCAATTCGATACACGCGCGTGGGTCTGCGCCGACGTAAAGCCAATTCGTAACGGAGTTCGTCCGCGCCTTACGATGAT
>CAYPCK010000277.1:0-4256 GCA_964409185.1 uncultured Anaerolinea sp.
TCATCAATCGTTCCCGAAAATAAGTCAGTTGCTTTTCTGAGATATGCATACCACTTTTCGACAAAAAGGTTCTGGTCGGAATCCTTAATGTAGAAAGCACACAAGGCGTGAAACTCACCGAGGCTGATTTTAAACTCCTCACGGCATTGAGCGAGCATATCGGGATCGCGCTGGAGAATACACGCTTATTCTCCGAACTGCAAAACGAACTCGCGGAACGCATGCAGGCAGAGTCGGGGTTGCGTCAACGCGAAACGGTGCTCGAAGCGGTGACGTTCGCCGCCGAACTCTTTCTCACCTCCGATGATTGGCGAACCGTGATCGATGTAGTTCTGGAACGACTCGGGCAGGCGTTGAACACCACGCATGCTTACTTGTTCGAGAACTTCCTCAATGCCGAAGGTATTGATTCCGCCCGGTTGTTCAGTGAATGGACGGCTCCCGGATACCCAACTGCCATGGATTATGGCGTATCCTATCTCAAGGACCATATCATCCAGGTGGTTCCGGGGAACGTCAACGAAATTTTACGGCGGGGCGAAAGTTATGCGGGTAATGCAAATACGTTTCCCGCTGCGGATAAACTGCGTTTCGAGTCATTGGGCATCAACGCGCTTGCGGAAGTCCCGTTGATGGTCGACGGACGTTGGTGGGGGACCATCGGCTTCGATGTGCTCGAGGATATCCGCGACTGGTCGCACATCGAGGTGGATACTTTGCGGGTTGCCGCCAACCTGCTGAGTAATGCCATCCGCCGGCAACGCGACGCGCACGCCTTGCAGGTCGAGCTTCTCGAACGCAAACAGATCGAGGCCAGCCTCCGCCAACGCGCCCAGGAAATTTCCCTGCTGTATCAAATCAACCTGGCGCTTACCAGCCCGCAGGATATATATCAGGGTTTGCGGGCATTTGTAAAGGAATTAAAACATGTGATGGCAGTGGACGCGTTCCATATCGGGTTTTACGATGCTCTCACCGACCAGTATACCTATACCCTGTTCTTAAACCTCGATGAAGACTTGCAATTACCCCCACGTTCCCTGCGTGATACGCCCGGCTTGACTTGGGAAGTGATCTCGGGAGGAAAGACAATCTATCTGCCGGATATTACCGATCCCCAGACGAAACGCGAACATTCGATACATATCGTCAGGGATGTGGGTATTCGCTCGTATATCGGCATCCCATTACAATCGCAAGAGCAGGCGATTGGGGTCATGTCTGTGCAATCGCTTCAACCTGACGCCTACACCCCCGATCAGATTCGACTTCTCGAAACCCTTGCGGTGCAGGTGATCAACACGATCGAAAAAGGGCGCCTGCTCGATCAGTTGAAGAGGGAATTGGATGAACGCAGGAAAGTCGAAGCCAGTCTACGCCAGCGCGAATCGATCCTTGAAGTGGTAGCCGACGCGGCGAACTCGTTCCTGAAATCCTTCGATTGGCGCGAGGCGATCGATGGCGTGCTCATGCGCCTCGGTCTGACGATCGATGCGACCCATGCGTACCTGTTCGAGGATCATCTGGGACCAAATGGGGAAAAACTTACCTCCATGAGATATGAATGGACTGCGCCGGGGTATCCCAGCGAGTTGAACTTGGACCGCTACCAGAACTCGCCGGTCGACCAGGAAGGATTTGAAGAAGCAGTCGAGCAATTGAGCAGGGGCGAGGTGCGTATGGGCAACTCCTCCACGTTTAACCCCATTGAAAAACCGATCATGGACGATGCGGGAATCAAAGCCATCCTCGAGGTGCCCATCTTTGTCGGCGGCGCGGAATGGGGCGCGATCGGCTTTAACGATTTCCGCAGGGAACGGACGTGGAATTCGGCGGAAGTGGACGCACTTAAGATCGCCGCAAACACCCTGGGAGCGGCCATCAAACGGCAACAAGACGAACATACCCTGCAGGCGGAACTCAACGACCGCAAACAGATCACCCTGGAACTGCAACAACGCGAATCCATACTGGAGGTGGTTGCCGATGCGGCAAACCTCTTCTTGAAATCCTCCAATTGGCGCGATGAAATTGACGCCGTTCTCGAAAAACTCGGCGCCACCATCAATGCGTCGCATGCCTTTGTTTTCGAAAACCATGAATCAACGGACGGCAAGATCGTCTCTTCGATGCAGTTTGAATGGACCGCGCCCTCTCAACCGAGCGACCTGACTGACCCCGCCTACCGAAACATCCCTGTAAAGGAGGATGAGTTCGAAGACTGGTACGAGAGCATGATCGCCGGGCGACCCTACATCGGAGATGCCAAACGCCTCAACCAAAAGGAATTGGACTTCCTGCTCGAACGCGGCATGAAAGCCCTGCTGGATTTCCCGGTCTTTGTGGACGGCAAATGGTGGGGCACCATAGGATTCGACGATACGAATGTTGCGCGCATTTGGACAAACGCGGAGGTCGGAGCCCTGCTCGTGGCGGGGAACATTCTCGGCGCCGCCATCCAGCGGCAAAACGCCTACGTCCAACTGGAGGACGAGCTAACCCAGCGCAGACTGGCGGAAACGAGCCTGCGCGAACGCGAAGCGATGCTCGATGCCATGGCGGATACGGCAAACCGATTCCTCAAGTCGCCGGATTGGAAATCGGAGATCGATGCCGTTCTCGAACGCCTCGGAAGATCGTTAAATGCCAGCCACGCCTACCTGTTCGAAAACCACATGGATCCGGATGGGAGACTGTTGAACTCTCTGCGCTACGAATGGACCGCGCCCGGGCAAACGGCGGATATGGACAACCCCAATTACCAGAACGCGCCTGTCCACGAATCAGGATATGAACGGTATTACGCCATCCTCGATTCGGGGGAACCCTTCGTGGGAAATTCATCCTTCTTCACCGATGTGGAAAAGAACAAAATGAAGAACGAGTCCGGCGTCAAAGCCTTGCTGGAGATGCGGATCGTCGTCAACGGTTGGCAGTGGGGCACCATCGGCTTCGATGAAATGGAACGGGAACGCGAATGGACCCCGCTGGAGGTGGAAGTCATCCGCGTTTCTGCCAACGTGTTGGGCGCCGCCATCAAACGCCAGATGGACGAAGCAGCCTTGCAAAACGAACTTGCCCAGCGCAGAAAATTGATCGAAGAACTCGAATCGAAGAACGCCGAACTCGAGCGGTTTACCTACACCGTATCGCACGACCTGAAATCCCCCCTGTTCACCATACGCGGATTCCTCGGCTACCTGAAACAGGACGCCATCGCCGGCGACCGCGACCGCCTGGAAAAAGATATCCAACGGATCGTGGATGCGACGGATAAAATGCAACAGTTATTGAACGACCTGCTCGAACTCTCGCGCATCGGACGTCTGATGAACGAACCGCGGGAGATCGATATGCGCGACCTGATCTCCGAAGTCCTTGCCTTGCTGCATGGGCAGATCGAAGCGCGCGGTGTCGAAGTTTTCGTGCAGGAAAACCTCCCTCGGGTGTACGGTGATCGTCAACGCCTCACAGAGGTGATGCAAAACCTGGTGGACAATGCCGCAAAATTCATGGGCGCGCAACCGTCTCCCCGCATCGAGATCGGCGCGCAGGGGTTCGAGCAGGGCATGCCGATCCTCTTCGTCCGCGATAACGGCGTTGGGATCGCGCCCGATCATTTCGACCGCATCTTTGGGCTGTTCAACAAACTCGATATAAAATCGGATGGAACCGGCATCGGCCTCGCGCTCGTGAAACGAATCATCGAAATGCACGGCGGCAGGATCTGGGTGGAGTCTGTGCCGGGCGCCGGCTCGACGTTTTCCTTCACGCTTCCCGCGCAGGGGAAATCTGATTCAGACTATAATTAGTCATCTCAACGTGAGGAGTTTTCCCTATGAAACGAGCCGTGAGCATCAGCCTCGGTTCCGCCACCCGCGATAAAGCGGTCGAGGTCAACCTGCTGGGCGAAACTGTGCGCATTGAACGCATCGGCACGAATGGCGATGAAAATAAAGCGCGACAAATGTTCCGCGAAATGGATGGGAAGGTGGATGCCTTTGGCGTCGGCGGGATCGACCTCGGCGTGCACACACCCTGGAAGTTCTACCCGCTTCACGCCGCCCTCAAACTGGTCCAGGATGTGAAGCAAACCCCCTACGTGGATGGAAGCGGATTGAAAGAGACGCTCGAAGCGCGCGTTATGCAATGGGTGGAGAAAAAGATCGGCGGCGAGATCCAGCCCAAGACAGCCTTCCTCGTAGCCGGCATCACCCGCTACGGGATGACCGAATCGTTCATCAACGCCGGCTATC
>CAYPCK010000278.1:0-4249 GCA_964409185.1 uncultured Anaerolinea sp.
CACACAGCGAGGAGAGTCGATGATTCAAGTCAACGGACTCATCAAGGATTACGGTTCACGTCGCGCGTTGAACGCGATCAGTTTTCACGCCAACCAGGGAGAGATCGTGGGCTTCCTGGGCCCCAACGGCGCCGGCAAGACCACCACCATGCGCATTCTGACCGGTTACATGCCTCCCAGCGAGGGCGAGGTCATCGTGGCTGGGTACGACGTGGTTGAAGATTCACTGGAGGTCCGAAAACGCGTGGGATACCTCCCCGAGACGGTACCCCTCTACAACGATATGACCGCGCTGGAATACCTGCGGTTCATGGCAGACCTGCGCCATATCCCCAACTCGGAGGATCGCGCCGCGGAAGCGCTGGAAAGCGTCAACCTCGCCAACCGCGCCAATTCGTTCATCGGTAGTTTCTCGAAAGGCATGCGCCAGCGCGTGGGTCTTGCGCAGGCATTGCTCCACCGTCCCGAAGTTATCATTCTCGATGAGCCGACCATAGGTCTTGACCCAAGCCAGGTGGTCGAAATCCGCGAATTGATCCGCGAGATCGGCAAGGATCGTACAGTGCTGTTCTCCACGCATATCCTTTCCGAAGCGCAACAGATCTGCGATCGGGTGCTCATCATCAACAAGGGCAAGATCGTCGCCGAGGATACGCCTGAAAATCTGCAATCCCGCCTGGCTGGCGCTCAGCGCGTTGTCATCCGTGTGCGTGGCGAATCGGACGACCTGCCGGCGAAGATCAAAAAGATCAAAGGTGTGCAGGTGGTGGATGCCCGACCAGACGGTTCGGTCGAATTCGAATTTGCGGCTGGGCAGGATGCCCGTCCGCAGGTTGCGAAGGCGGTTATCCAGGGCGGGTACGATCTGCTCGAATTCCGCCCGGTGGGTATGAGCCTGGAGGAGATCTTCCTCGAACTCACTCGCGACACCGGTAAAAAATCATCATGAGGCATAACCATGCGTAACATTTGGACCATTGCAAGACGCGAATACGACCAGTACTTCATCAGCCCCATCGCCTACGTCGTGGCGGTGGCTTTGCTTTTCATCGTTGGCGGTTATTTTGCCTTCCTGCTCGTGTACGCGAACCAGAACTTCGGGTTCGTGCCCGAAGTGAACGCGCTCAACGATCTCTTCGCCTTTCTGCTGTTATTGTCCGTGCCGGCATTGACCATGCGCGTGCTCGCCGACGAAACCCGGACAGGCACGATCGAACTCCTGCTCACCGCCCCGGTCCGCGATTTTGAATTGGTGGCCGGCAAGTGGCTGGGAAGTTTTCTCTTCGTCCTCACGCTCATCCTCGTCACGGGAATTTACCCCGTCATCCTTCGCTCACAAGTTACTCCGGGGCTGGACTGGAAATTGACGTTCTCCTCCTATTTGGGTCTGATCCTTCTCTCCGCCGCGTTCGTAGCCATTGGCGTGGGACTCTCCGCGGTGTTCAGCAACCAGGTGACAGCCTTCATCACAACCCTTGCAATTCTCATTTCATTATGGTGGCTGATCGGCATTCCGGCCAACGTCCTTCCGACGGGAGGCGAGTTCTTCCGCTACATGCAACTCAACACGCACTTCGGAAACTCGCTCAATAACGGCAACCTTGAACTTTCAAACCTCGTTTACTTTTTCAGCCTGATCGCTGTTGGTTTGTTCACCGGCACCGTGGCTATCGAAGTTCGGAGATGGAAATAATGAAAAACAAGTCGCGCAAATCGGCTTCCAGCCGGTACACTATTATCGGGCTGATCATCGCCCTGCTTGCCTGTATCTCTACCGGCGCGCTCCTTGCCGCGAAGGGAGTGATCGCGCTTGGGCTGTATACCATTCAATTCCCTGAACGCTTGAACAATGCCCTGTGGATCAGTATCGGTCTGGTCGTGCTGGGAATTGCCGCGTATGCCATCCTCGAACCCGGAAAATTTCAGCGGTTCATCACCGGACGGCAAGCCCGCTACGGCGGAAACACCTTGATCTCCTCCCTTGCTTTTGTTGCCATCATCGTGGTGGCAAACACACTTGCCTACCAAAACCCGACCCCATTGGCAGACCTGACCGAAGACCAGGCGAACACGCTCGCGCCGGAACTCGAAGCGGCTCTCAAATCCCTGCCGGATAACGTCCATGCGACGGGGTTCTTTAGCGCAATCTCCACAGACTCGGCGCAGGAGCTACTTGACCGGATCAAATCTGAAAGCAACGGCAAATTCGATTATGAATTCGTAGACCCCGACCGCGACCCCTTGCGCGCGCGGGAAAACAACATCACCGGCGACGGGAAGATTCTCCTCGAAATGAGCGGTCGCAAGGAGATCGCCGCTTCGGCTTCGGAATCGGAAATTTTCGAAGCGCTCCTGCGCCTGATCAACCCGGAAGAACGCGTCATTTACTTCCTGATCGGGCACGGAGAACGGGATACCCAAAAATTTAACCAGGATACCGGCTCCATGACGCGCGCCAAGGAAATACTGGAAAGTAAAAATTACACGGTCAACACCCTGAATTTGGTTGCCGAGAACAACATCCCCGAAGATGCAGATCTGATCATCATTGCGGGTCCCGTCCAACCTATCACGGATGTGGAAGGTGAATTATTACGGAAATATCTCGCAGGCGGCGGATCGTTGCTTGTGATGGAAGATCCCCTCATCGTCACGGACTTCGGCGACCAGAATGATCCCCTGGCAGGGTTGTTGCTCGAAGATTGGGGTATCTCCATCAATAACGACATCGTCATAGATCTCGACAGCCCGGACCCATCCGTCAGCGCGGCGGCATCCTACGATGGTTCGCATGCGATCACCCGCAACATGAACAACCTGATTACCTACTTCCCGCTCACCCGCAGTCTCACGGTGGTCAACACAGTAGAAAACATCCGCGCCAATTTGCTCGTTCAAACCACGGCGCGATCCTGGGGCGAATCCAACCCCGCCGACCCCAATGTTGCCTTCGATGACACCCTCGACATACCCGGCCCCATGACACTGTCCATCGCCGCAGAAAACAGTACCAGCACCGCTCGCGTCGTCATTTTTGGCAGTTCGCAATTCGCGGTGGACCAGAACTTCGACCAATACGGCAACGGCGACCTGTTTGCCAACTCGGTGGACTGGGCGGCGCAACAGGAAAGCCTGATCGAACTCACCCCCAAGCAACCGGTCACCCGCTCATTCACTCCTGCTTCGCAAGGGCGCATCCTACTCTTGATGTTCGTAGTCGCCATCCTGATGCCCGGCATCTTCATCGTGCTCGGCGTGATGACCTGGCTCCAGCGCCGCAAACAAGGATAACCATGCGCCGGAACACAACCCTTATTTACCTGATCCTCCTCGCGGTGGTATTAGGCGCATATTATTTCATCAACAACCGCGCGGAACCCGCGGAGATCGCGCTCACCCTTGAGCCGCAGGCAGTCGCCACGTATCTCTTCGATGCGGAGGCTGGTGTCCCCAGCCGTATCCGCATCGAATCAAAGGCTGGCGAAACCGTCGAGGTGGCGCGAGGCGAGGATGGCGCATGGGTGTTGATCCAGCCGCTCGAAGCCTCGGCAGATCAGGCGGCGGCAGAAGCGGCGGCAAGTCAGGTCACCACCTTGCGGGTCGAATCCACAATCGCAGATATCCCTCTCGATGCGATCGGTCTCGAAGAACCGGAATACACCCTCACCCTCACGTTCAAAGATGGGCTGGAACGAACCGCGGAGATCGGTGTTATCACCCCCACAGAAAGCGGATATTACGTCCGTAACCCCGCCGGCGACGTGGTCATCATCAGCAAATTTTCTCTTGATACACTTCTCGGATTGCTCAGTAACCCTCCCTATCTGGAGACTCCCACCCCCAGCCCAGTACCGACGGAGACACCAACAGCGCTTCCTCCGACAAGTGAGGCTGGCACGCCCACCTCGGCGGGGACTGGCACCCCTGCGCCGTAACATTTCAATCCCTGAAGCGTCTATGAAAGAGCAACAAAAGGGGCTTGAATTTCGTTTGGAAAGTGTGTATTCTGAAAAAAAAGAAAGCGGTCACAAACTGAATGGATGTAGACAAGATTCTGATGGTTGACGAAGAGGAAGAGTTTCCCGCGATCGCGCGTTTGATCGAACTGGGGCGGCAAAAATCCTACGTCACACTCGACGATATCCTTCACTTCTTCCCCGAAGCCGAGCAGGATGTAGAACAACTTGAAGAGGCATTTTCCGCTCTGTTGAGCGCGGGCATTCCCTTTGTGGAGGACGCCAGCGTCACC
>CAYPCK010000279.1:0-4230 GCA_964409185.1 uncultured Anaerolinea sp.
GAAGCGCGCGGTGGCTATCAACAGCACGCCTCCGATGGCGACCTTTTCATCGGGTTCGAACTCGACAGCCCGGTACATGCGGACGAATTCCCACGCGCAACCGCCGAGGACGATCGCCATGACGATAAAATAGAACACTCCCCCGTAGATGATGGCTGGCATACCGATGGCGGTCAGCGCCAACACGGTCAGCAAGCGCCTAGACATTGGAAGCCTCGTATTCGCCCGACGAGACTTTTCCGTAGCGGCGGTCGCGCGAGGCAAAGGTTTCGAGCGCGCGCAGGTATTCTTCACGGTCGAAATCGGGCCAGTATTTCGGCGTGACGAACCATTCGGAGTACGCGCCTTGCCAGATGAGGAAGTTGCTCACGCGCAATTCGCCGGAGGTGCGGATGATGAGATCGGGGTCGGGTGTGCCGGCGGTGTAAAGATATTTATTGACAAGCAGGTCGGTCACATGTTCGGGCGGGACGCCGTCCTTCATGATGTTCTGGATGGCGTTGACGATCTCGTCGCGCCCGCCGTAATTGAACGCCACGTTGAGGATCAGGCGGTCGTTCTGTTTGGTGACCTCGATCGCCTCCAGCACTTTTTCCTGCAGGTTGGGCGAGAGCCGTTCCAACCGCCCGATGTGGCGCAATTGCACGCCCTCTTTGCTGAGTTCGGCGAGTTCGCGGTCAATCACATCCTCGAGGATGAACATCAAGCCTTTGACTTCCTCGGGCGGGCGCCCCCAATTTTCGGTGGAGAACGCGTAAATAGTCAGGTACTTCACCCCGAATTCCACCGTGGCGCGGATGACGCGCCGCAGGTTTTCCGTCCCGGCTTTGTGGCCGGCGAGGCGGGGCAAGCCGCGTGCAATCGCCCAGCGTCCGTTGCCGTCCATGATCATGGCGACGTGACGCGGCACTTTATCGGGCGGGATGTTGAAGGGAGTGTCGGACATACTCTATTCGTGTCGTTGAGAGTCATTGGGAAGCAATCTTGCCGCAAACCGGCGATCGCATCGGGTGGTTTCGATACGTCCCACGACGAACATCGCGGGACCCCCTCAACCACCCTCACAATAACATCTACACTTCCATGATCTCGGCTTCTTTGCTCTTCCCCTGTGTGCCGATCTCTTCCACATATTTGTCGGTGAGTTTTTGCAAATCTTCCTCGCCGCGCTTGAGGTCGTCTTCTGAGATGAGTTTTTCCTTTTCGAAATCGCGCATGTCGTTGTGGGCGTCGCGGCGAATGTTGCGCACGGCGATGCGCGACTCTTCCAGGCGGTGATGCACGTGCTTGACGAGATCGCGTCGGCGCTCTTCGTTGAGCGGCGGCAGGTTGAGGTGGATGACCTTGCCGTCCGAGTTGGGATTCAGCCCCAAATCGGAGGATTGAATCGCTTTTTCGATGGTCTTCAACGTGGAGGCGTCGAACGGTTTGATGGTGATCGTGCGCGGCTCGGGGACGCTGATCGAAGCCAGTTGCATGAGCGGTGTGGGCGTCCCGTAGTATTCGATGGGGAGTTTTTCCACCAAGGCCGGGCTGGCGCGCCCCGTGCGCACGCCCGCCAGGTCGTCGTGCAAGACTTGAATGGCGCTCTTCATGCGATGCTCGGCATCGGCAAGTATATCTTTGATCACTTCCAGTCTCCTGAATTGTGAAATTCGATCAGCGGCAAGGATACACCAAAACAATAAAAACCGCTATATGAAGCGTAACGCGCGGCATGGCTGTCACAAAGTCCGGATTCAATTCACGCAGCGGACAGACTCTTTACGCATCCTTCTTGACGGTGAAACGAGGGATTACAGCTCAAACACCGGGCGCGATTGACCGGTGACAATGCCGCGATGATTCTTGACATCGAGCGCGGGTCCGAACGCCGCCAATGCCTGCTCCTGCTCCGTGGATAGGGCACCCAGCTGACGCAGGGCTTCGAGCATCACCGCCGGGCGCACACGGGGAGCCGATTCCAAATTCATCCCCATCCGCGCGGCATCGCCGTCCGACACTTTGAGCGCGATACCGATGCCCGGCGAACCCTCGCCCAACGCGCCGGGGAGCAAGCCGACGAGTTGAAATCCTTCGGCGCCGCGTTTGCACACGATTTTTCCCGCGCCAACGTTCATCAGTTGCTCGTCGAATTCACCGTAGCCGCTGACCATCTCCGGGTGAGCGGTCATGGCGCGGGTGATTTTTCTGCAGGCGATAGCGCGCGGTTCGGTCAGCGCGTGCGAGTCGCACAGGCGCGCCATGCCGAGCGCGGCGTTGAACAACGGCACGGCAAAGTTGGGCGCGGAGCACCCGTCCACGCCGAGGGAAATGTCGCTGGTGGGAATCAGGCACAAATCGGCGAACGAAGCGAGGATGTCCTGTTGGATCGGATGATGGATGTCGAGGTAATCGTCCAGTGAATGTCCGCGCATCTTTGCGTATGCCAGCATGGTGGTGTGTTTGCCCGAACAATTGTTGCGGATCGGGGTCGGCGCTTCGTCGTTGCGAATCATCCGCTTGAACACGGGGACATCGTCGGGCAGGTGCGCGCCGCATTGCAGGTGCGATTCGTCGATGCCGATCTTTTGTTGCATCGCCGCCACGGTTCGCACGTGCAAGTCGCTGCCGATGTGCGACGCGCATGAGATGGATAGCTCCGCCTCGGTGTACCCGTAATGCTCCACGCCGCCATGCTCGACGAAGGGAATCGCTTGGAACGGTTTCGCGCTCGAGCGTAAAAAAGCGACCGTGCGAGGGTCGCCATGCGAGGCAATCAGTTTACCGTTTGAATCGACCACGGCGATCGAGCCGGAATGCGCCGACTCGATGACGTTGCCGCGCGTGATTTCAAATAAAGGCTGGGCGGTCATCACTCATCCATCACGTGACGCGAGGAGGAATGATAGTTGCGGATGTAGTACTGATGCAGTCCGTAGCGCAGGCGTTGCGCGTATTGCTTCTGGCGCGCGGCCGGCGCTTTGTAATCCTTGATGAACTGTTCGGCAAGTTTATCGGCGGCGGCGATGGAGGCGCGCTTCTTGCCGAGTTTGTCGAGTCTGTCGAAGATGCGTTTGAGCCCTTCGGCTTGCGCTTTGATGTTCTGCGAGGTGACCACGCCGCCGCGCCCACTGACCACAGTGAAGCCTTTGTAAGCGGGGCTGATGAGCAGGTTCAGCGATTCGACCCACGCGGGGAGGTCGGCATGGGCAAGGAAGGGGGGCTGTGCCTTCAAGACGGCATCGCCGACGAAGACGATCTTCTCGGCGGGCAGGACCGCCCAGATCGCGCCGCGCGTGGGACCGGGATGACTCTCCAACAGGATCGGCGTGTCGCTCCAATGCAGGGACAGTTGGTCGAGGAACGAGATTTCGGGCGGCGCCCAGCGCACACTGCCCAGCCCGGGGATCGCCTCCCAGTTTGCGCCGGTCTCGTCGCCTTGCGCTTTGAAGGTGTTGGGGCGGTTGCGGAAGGCAAACGCAGTTTTCTCGTGGGCGATAACCGTGCAATCCATGGCGCGCGCGCCGAGGGTGCGGTCGGGATGAGAATCCAGATTGATCAGCACGCGCTCCGGTCCATTGCCCATGCCCATGAGCGAGGCGCGCCACATGCGGCTGTCTTCGGGCGAGGGCGGCGCGTCGATGAGCGCCAGCCCGCGCGGCTGGCTGATGACGCCCAGCGTCACGCCGAGGTATTTGTCTTCGATGTACACGTTCTTCGCTATCGCTTCCATTCCGTGATTGCTCCGGTTTCTGTGATGGTCTATCTTACCATCATCGTCCATTTTGCCGCTACAGAATTATAACGCCCGTGCCGGGAAGCGCACGGGCGTTTATCACTCACTTTACGGAGATGAAGATTTTGACGCGATGGGTTCTTTTCGATGATACCCGCCCGACGGTGAACCGTCGGTCTACGCATCCGAAGCCGCCTTCGGCGGCTTAAGTCCCGCTTGGCGGGACTTTGTAGGCATAGCGCAAGGGTTTATCCCTGTGCGGACGGCATGATCTGTGTAAGGTGAGATAAATCAACACAAACCAAAAACCTGATCAAGGCGTCACATCGGTTTTAGCGACCAACTTTCCATCCCGCAGGATTTCGAACCTGCCTTCCGCAAAGGTGCGGACGGTAAACTGGTCGCCCACGCTGAACTTGACGGGGATGTCCTTCCCGATCTGCGTCCAGCCTTTGGCTGAGTCGTACACCCATACTTGGATTCGCCCGTTCGCCAGATCGTAGAACACCTGC
>CAYPCK010000280.1:0-4218 GCA_964409185.1 uncultured Anaerolinea sp.
TATCGTCTGGGGATTCGCCGCATCTGGCACCGCGCTCAGCACCCTTATCGGCATATTTTGTGTCCCCCTCACAATCCTGCCGACCATCCTCGGCGTATTCGAATTGATCTACGCGGCAAAACTGTTCAGCAACCCACCGCAGGCTGTAAAGCCGTCCACCAATATCGCTGTCTTTGAAATCGCATGTGCGCTTCTCGGCAACGTCTTTTCAATGGCAGTCGGCATCCTCTCGCTGGTCTTTTACAACGACACGCTGGTCAGCGATTACTTTGCCCGACTCAATACCGGGACTCTCACGCCCGCGCCGGTCACCCCATCCGCGCCCGCTTCGATTCCCGAAGTGACGCCTGCCCCGGCTGTGGAAGCGTTGCCCCAGCCTGTCGAGGAAGCCCCTGCCCCACCCACGGACGAATCTCCCGCCAAAACGCCCAAGTCCAAGCGAACTCCCCGCAAAGTGGCGAAGAAGTAAAAAACACAGACCTCACAGGTCTCGCGAAGCGGACCTGTGAGGTCTTTTTATTTAACTCTTGACTCTCCCTCTCCTCAACCGTACAATAAAAACATAATCGAACGGGCAACAGGGAAGAGTCTCGCGGCGTAGTGACGACTTTAGTCGTCCAATATTACGTATCGGGCGCCGAAGGTGCAAATCTGGATTTGGCGAAACCAGATGAATCTCTCAGGCAAAAGGACCCTGCCCCGCACAAAATCTTCTGGAAAATCCCCATGTGGGATACCGACGGTGTAAATTTAGTTTGATAGTTAGTTAGTTCGATAGTTAGGTAGTTGGAAAACTACAAAACTAGGAAACCAGGCAACTACCCAACTAAACAATCTCTCAGGTCAAATTACAGAGGCGCGCGAAACTATTCGTGCGCCTTTATCTTTTAACCGCCAAGACGCCATGGACGCCAAAGACTTTATGAAGTCGCCAAGAAATTTGCCTACGACACAAAGAGCCGAACCCAGCAAGGAAGCGGATGAATTCGCTCGCAAAGTCATTGGCG
This sequence comes from uncultured Anaerolinea sp., assembly GCA_964409185.1. Lineage (GTDB taxonomy): Bacteria > Chloroflexota > Anaerolineae > Anaerolineales > Villigracilaceae > Defluviilinea. Next base: position 1,008 of record CAYPCK010000280.1, read on the forward strand.
CGGCAATAGATGTTCATCGGGCGCTCGGTCCTGGTTACCTGGAACATATCTATGAGGAGGCTCTCTGCATCGAACTTGATGATTTAAAGATACCGTACGAACGACAATATACAATTGCTGTGGAATACAAAAACAGGAAGATCGGTGAAGGCAGGCTTGATGTGCTTGTCGGAAAAATTCTGCCCGTTGAGCTAAAAGCTGTTGAAGCCCTTGGCGCAATTCACCAAGCTCAACTGATCTCGTACCTCAAAATGACTCACCTTCAACTTGGCTTGCTGATCAACTTCAATGTTCCCGTCCTCAAAAACGGTATTAAACGTGTGATCTATACCCAGCCATAAATAACCCCTTGGCGACATTAATTATCCTTGGCGCCCTTTGCGCCTTGGCGGTTAAGAAAAATCCAAAAAGGAGACCCACCCATGAGCAACACCCCCTCCCACCTCAAGTACGCACAATCAGACGAATGGTTCGACCCTGCCTCAGGCAAAGTCGGCATCACCGATTACGCCCAGAATCAACTCTCCGACATTGTCTTCATCGAAATCTTTGTCGAAGCAGGTGAGACGGTCGAAGCAGGCAAGGCAATCGCCTCCGTCGAGTCGGTCAAAGCCTCGTCGGAGATCTATGCGCCCGCCTCGGGCAAAGTCGCCGCCGTAAACAAGGATTTGGCGAACAAACCCGAATCCCTCAACACCGATCCCTTCGGTGAAGCGTGGATGATTCAACTCGAAGGCGCCACAGAAGGCGATTTGATGGACGCCGCGGCGTACGAGAAGCATTGCGAGGGGCGAGCGCATTAGTAAATGGTAAATGGTAATTACCAATTACCATTTACCAACCACGGAGTCACCATGACCTATATTCCGATCAGCCCCAAAGAGCGAGACTCGATGCTCGCGACCATCGGCGTCAAATCGCTCGATGACCTATTCGATGCCGTGCCAGCGAAGCATCGCTTTCCAAAATTGAATCTGCCGCCGGCCCTCACCGAAATGGAAGCGCAATCCGAACTCGCCGATGTCGCCAACGCCAACGAAAACGTGCGCGGTGACTTGGTATGCTTCCTCGGCGCAGGGATGTACCATCACTACATCCCCTCGGTGATTGACCACATGCTCAGGCGCGGCGAGTTTTACACGGCGTACACGCCATACCAGCCTGAAATTTCGCAAGGCACCTTGCAAGCCATCTTCGAATATCAATCGTTGATGTCGGCGCTCACGGGCATGGACGTGTCGAATGCATCGCATTACGATGGCGCAACCGCCACCGCCGAAGCCGTCAGTCTGGCGTATGCGCAATTCAGAGGCAAACGAAACAAAGTCGTTGTCTCACCCACCGTCCACCCGCAATACCGCGCCGTGATTCGAACGTACACTCAGGGCATGGGCATTGAAGTCCTCGGCGACGACAACCAATTACCAATTACGAATTACGAATTTTCCAATCTCGAATCTCTAGTCTCCGAAGAAACCTGCCTCGTCATCGTCCAGTATCCCGACTTCTTCGGGCGCGTATACGATTACACAAAATTCATCGAGGGTGTTCACGCAAAGGGCGCGCTCGTTTGTGTGGTCGCAAACCCAACCGCCTTGGCAATGTTCAAAACGCCAGGCGCGATGGGCGCAGACATCGTCGTCGGCGATGGTCAACCGCTTGGCATCCCCATGTGGTTCGGCGGACCGAGCGTCGGCTTCTTCACCACCCGCAAAAGTTATGTGCATAAAATGGCGGGGCGGCTCATCGGCGAAACGGTGGATAACAAAGGTCAACGCGCCTATGTGCTTACGCTCACGTCACGCGAGCAACACATCAAACGTGAACGCGCCACGTCGAACATCTGCACCAACCAGGGTCTGCTGGCGTTGGCATCGGCGATCTATTTGAGCGTGCTCGGCAAAACGGGCTTGCAAGATGTTGCAAATCTTTGTTATCAAAAAGCGCACTACGCCGGAAACACGCTCGGCAAACTCGACGGCTACAAACTGACCTTCAACGACACGTTCTTCCACGAGTTTGTGTTGGAGTGCCCGCAACCCGCCGCCGAAGTGAATGAGCATTTGCTCGAACACGGCATCCTCGGCGGATATGATCTCGGGCGTGATTATCCCTCGCTCAAGAATCATCTGCTGATCGCTGTCACCGAGATGAACACCAAAGAAGAAATTGATACGCTTGCTGAAATTTTGGCGGAGGTGAAGCATGACTGACATCAAAATCGTCGAGCCGACAATCTTCGACTTATCCTCCCCAGGACGAGTCGGCGTACGGATGCCCGCATCAGACGTCCCTGAGGCTGATGCGCCGCCCCAACATCTCCTACGCTCAGACCTGCCTCTGCCCGAACTCGCCGAAGTGGACGTGGTGCGTCATTACATGCGGTTGTCCAAATTCAACTACAGCGTGGACAGTGGTTACTATCCGCTTGGCTCATGCACGATGAAGTACAACCCGAAGATCAACGAGGACACTTGCCGCCTGCCTGGGTTCCTGTTCACGCATCCCCTGCAACCGACCGAGACCGTGCAAGGCAATTTGGCTCTGATGTATCAACTGCAGGAATGGCTGAAAGAGATCGCTGGCTTTGCGGGCGTGACGTTGCAACCCGCCGCGGGCGCGCACGGTGAATTTACGGGCGTGTTGATGATGCGGGCATATCACTTGTCGCGCGGCGACACCAAACGCACGAAGATGCTCATCCCCGATGCGGCGCATGGCACGAACCCCGCCTCGGTTGGGATGATGGGCATGACCGTTGTCACCATCCCATCCGACTCACGCGGCAACGTGGATTTGCAAAAGCTCGAAGCGGCGTGTGATGACACAGTAGTCGGCATGATGCTCACCAACCCGAACACGCTCGGCATGTTCGATGAAAATATTGAGAAGGTCGTTGCGTTGGTGCATGGATGCGGCGGCTTGATGTACGGCGACGGCGCAAACCTCAACGCCCTGCTAGGCATCGTCCGCCCTGGCGATTTGGGCTTCGACGTGATGCACTTCAACCTGCATAAGACCTTCGCCGTCCCACACGGCGGCGGCGGACCTGGCGTCGGTCCTGTTGGCGTCTCGCAACGCCTCGTGGACTTTTTGCCCGAGCCGTTAGTCGGTATCGTGGAAGATGCGGAAGATGATATGGCGCCCGTGTATGGCTTCGTCAAACCCGCGAAGACGATCGGGCGCATGAAAGCCTTCCACGGGCATTTCG
>CAYPCK010000281.1:0-4196 GCA_964409185.1 uncultured Anaerolinea sp.
CTGCAAACTCAAGAATCGTCGCTTCGCCCTGACCGACACCGACACAAAGCGCGGCAAGCCCGAAATTTACTTTTTGACCGCCGACCGCCGACCGTAATCGCATTTCATGAACCAGCGTGGTAATTAATCTTGCGCCCGAACAGCCAAGCGGATGACCGATCGCGATCGCGCCGCCGTTGACATTGACGACATCAGGGTCAAGTTCCAAGTCTTCCATCACAGCCAACGCCTGCACAGCAAATGCTTCGTTAAGTTCAACCAAACCGATATCTTTCATTTCCAGACCCGCGCGCTTCAACACTTTTCTTGTGGCGGGGATGGGACCGTATCCCATCACGCGCGGCGAGACTCCAGCCGAGGCAGACGAGACAATTCGCGCCAGCGGTTTGAGATTCAGCGACCTGGCTTTTTCTTCGCTCATTATCAGCAAAGCCGCCGCGCCATCGTTGAGACCAGACGAGTTTCCCGCCGTCACGGTTCCGCCGTCTTTGGCAAAGGCAGGCTTGAGTTTGGCAAGCGATTCCATCGTGGTGTCGCGGCGCGGGCGCTCGTCGGTATCTGCAAGTTTTGGTTCGCCCTTTTTCTGAGGGATGCGAATTGGGAGAATTTCCTTTTCAAATCTTCCTGAATCAATCGCGGCAACTGCGCGTTGATGACTCCGCAACGAAAACTCATCCTGTTTCTCGCGCGTGATGTGCGGACGTTCCTTCGCGATGTTTTCGGCGGTCTCGCCCATCGAATCTGTGCCGTGCATTTCTTTCATCTTCGGATTCGGATACCGCCAGCCCAGCGCGGTATCCCAGGCGGTGAGATTGCCGAACGCGAATCCCGCTTCGGCTTTCGGAATGGAATACGGCGCGCGGCTCATCGACTCGACTCCGCCGGCAATATAAATATCGCCTTCACCTGTCTTGATCGCGCGCGCGGCTTGATTGATTGCGCTCAGTCCGGAGGCGCACAGTCGGTTCACGGTCACACCTGCGACTTCGACCGGCAGCCCCGCCAACAACGCGGACATGCGCGCGATGTTGCGATTATCCTCCCCCGCTTGATTGGCGCAACCCAAAATGACCTCCTCCACGAGCGCAGGATCGAGTTTGTTACGCGTGATGATTTCCTTGATGACGAGCGCCGCCATATCGTCCGGGCGCAGGGAAGATAGGATTCCTCCCAGCGCGCCAATCGGTGTGCGGATTGCATCGATGATCATTGCTTCAGACATGAAAAATCCTCCAGAGAATTTCACCGCGATTCTACCACCTCAAAGCGGATGATATTTTACGTCCCCCTACATGACGCATGGCACTACCCCTTGCCGGGCATCCGCGACATAATCATGCTGAGAGCAATCCTGCCAATGCGTATCCGACTACTCAGATAAGGAGAGAGCATGCAAGTCAAAGGTTGGATCGAAGTCAGCGATCAGTATTGCAAGGGCTGCGAGCTTTGCATTCCCGTCTGCCCGCAGGGAGTGATGGAAATGGACCTGACACGCCTTACACCGAAGGGATACCACCCCGCGCGCACGTTCAAGGACGGTTGCACGGGGTGCGCCATTTGCGCCATCGTCTGCCCCGACGCGGCGATCACGGTGTATCGTGAGGTATCAAAACCGGTTTCCTCGCCGGTTACGATTTGAACATGCCGCGGAGTCGCTGAGACACAGAGAATCAAAACAAAAATCTCCGCGGCTCTGTGTCTCTGTGGCAAAAAGGAGTCTTGATCAATGACACGTGAATTATGGAAAGGCAACGAAGCCATTGCCGAAGCCGCCGTGCGCGCGGGGCTTGAAGCATACTTTGGTTACCCCATCACCCCGCAAACCGAAATCCTCGAATATCTTTCGCGACGAATGCCCGAACTCAACCGTGCTTTCGTGCAGGCGGAATCCGAACTTGGCGCGATCAACATGGTATACGGCGCGGCGTGCGCGGGTGTGCGCGTCATGTCCACCTCGTCCAGTCCCGGCGTGAGTTTGATGATGGAGGGCATTTCATACATCGCAGGCACCGAAGTGCCGGCGGTGCTCGTCAACGTGATGCGCGGCGGACCCGGCCTCGGCAACATCGCGCCGAGTCAGGGCGATTACAACCAGGCGGTACACGGTGGCGGTCACGGCGATTACCAACCGATCGTGCTCGCGCCCGCGTCGGTGCAGGAGGCAATTGATCTCACCGCGCTGTCGTTCGATCTTGCGGAAAAATATCGCACGGTGTGCATGATCATCCTCGACGGCTCGATCGGGCAGATGATGGAGCCCGCGCAGATGCCCGACATGCGCCCGGTTCAACGCGCAAAGTGGGATTGGGCAACCGACGGAAAAATGGGGCAAAGGGACCGGCGCATCCTGACCTCCATTTATCTTGATCCAGCCCAGGAGGAGCGGATGAACCTTCGGCTGTTATCGCGCTGGCAGATGATTCAACGCGACGAAGTGCGTTACAAAGAATATTTCCTCGACGACGCGGAATATGTCATCATCGGCTTTGGCACAGCGGGACGCGTCGCGCTTTCGGCGGTGCGGCATGCGCGTGAAAAAGGAATCAAGGTGGGCTTGCTTCGCCCGATCACCGTCAGCCCGTTTCCATTCGAGGTGGTCGAGCAGTTGACCCGGCGCGTGAGCGGGTTTTTAGTCACCGAGATGAATTCCGGTCAAATGCTGGATGATGTTCAACGTGCAGTGAGAGGACGCGCGCCGGTCGAGTTTTACGGGCGCATGGGCGGGGTCGTCCCCATGCCGGAGGAAATCCTTCATGAGATCGAACGGATCGCATCCACGCCGCTTGACGCGACAAGCAACCCGCGCGAGGAATGGTACGAGCGCATGACGGGAATGAGGTAATAATGACCATGCCAGCCCAAACAAATTTGGTGTATGAACGCCCTGAGGGCTTCACTGAAATGCCCACGCATTACTGTCCCGGTTGCACGCATGGAGTCGCGCATCGCCTGGTGGCGGAGGTGTTGGAGGAAATGGGCGTGATCGATAAAACCATCGGCGTCGCCCCGGTGGGTTGCGCAGTCTTCGCGTATAACTATTTCGACACCGATTTCGTCGAAGCGCCGCACGGGCGCGCGCCGGCGATGGCGACGGGAATCAAACGCGTTCTGCCGGATCGAATCGTGTTCACCTATCAGGGCGACGGCGACCTCGCTTCGATCGGAATGGGAGAAATCGTCCACGCCGCGGCGCGCGGGGAGAATCTCACGGTCATCTTCATCAACAACGCCAACTTCGGCATGACCGGCGGACAAATGGCGCCAACGACTCTGCCCGGCATGAAAACAACTTCTTCGCCCAACGGGCGCGATGTGGAAACACAGGGCTTCCCCATCCGCATGGCAGAGATGCTCGCCACGCTCGACGGAGTCGGGTATTGTGTGCGCCGGTCACTGCACGACCCGAAAAATATCCGGCTCGCCAAGAAAGCGATACGACTCGCGTTTGAAACGCAGGCGCGTGGGCTGGGCTTCTCGATGGTCGAGTTATTGTCCACCTGCCCGACGAACTGGGGCATAACGCCGGTTGAATCGTTGAAGTTGGTGGAACAGCAAATGGTTCCAGCCTACCCGTTGGGAGATTACAAAGTGAGCGAGGCGATCAAGCAGGTAAAAACTTAAACACGAAGGTTGTTTGTCTGACGGTCCTATTCCGCCTACTGGAGCAGGTTGCTTGAGAATTATGACGAAAAGGTAGAAACTCCAACTGAAGACTATAGAGCCGACCAATAACCTAACTTTGTGGGCTTCGTGTCCTTTGTGGTGAAAAAGGAGTTTGCATGCAAAAAGAAATCATCATCGCAGGGTTCGGCGGGCAGGGAGTGTTATTCAGCGGGCAGGTGCTCGCCTACGCCGCCATGGACGCCGGCAAAGACGTGACGTGGATTCCCTCGTACGGTCCCGAAATGCGCGGCGGCACGGCCAACTGCACCGTCATCATCGCCGACGAAGAGATCGGATCGCCGCTGGTGAAGAATCCGCAGTTTGCCATCGCGCTCAACCTCCCTTCATTCGATAAATACGAAGACTCGCTTGCTTCGGGTGGAACGCTCGTTGTCAACCAGTCCATGGTGGACCGCCCCGCCAGACGGGCGGATATCAGCGTGATCTTTGTTCCATGCAATGAGATCGCCGAAGAAATCGGCGACAAGAAACTGCTCAACATGGTCGCGGTCGGCGCATTGCTTTCTGCGCTG
>CAYPCK010000282.1:0-4193 GCA_964409185.1 uncultured Anaerolinea sp.
GACCGGCGACTTGCTCAACGTCAGTTCCACTTTCGAAGGGATCGGCGCATTAAACGGGCGGCTCTCGCCAAAGAGGGAGGGTTAACATGTTCGTACTGATCGCCGGCGGCGGGCGCACCGGTACGCGCCTTGCCAATTTATTGCACGCGCAAAACTACAAGGTGCGCTTGATCGAACACCGCCGCGATGTGCTTTCGCGCCTGCACCTGGAACTGCCCACCGAAATCATTTACGAAGGCAACCCGGTCGACCCCAGCGTGCTCGAAGCCGCCGGCCTCCGCGAGGCGCACGTGATGGCGGCTGTGACGAGCGAAGATTCGACCAATCTCGCTTTGTGCTATCTTTCCAAGACCGTGTTCGAGGTGCCGCGCACGATCGCGCGCGTGAACAACCCAGCCAACGCCTGGCTGTTCAATGAAAAATTCAAAGTGGACGAGTCGCTTAATGCCGCGGATGTGATCGCGCACCTGATCCAGGAGGAGATGTCGCTGGGCGATATGATGACCCTCTTCAAGATCCGTCACGGGCGGTATGCCGTGGTGGAGGAAAAAGTGCCGGCCGGCGCGAAAGCCATCGGCATTCAACTCAAGGACATGGCGCTGGCGGAACATTGCGTGATCGCGGCGATCATCCGCAAGGGAGAAATGACCCTGCCGCGCGGCGACAGCACCCTGCAGGAGAACGATGAGATCATCGCGGTGGCAAGCACGGAGGGAGCAAGACGACTTGCCGAGATGCTGGCTTTCCCGGTTTACCCGGTGCGGAACGGGAAGAAAAAGGACGAGTAACCGGAACAAGCCGACCCTGCGGCAGGCGCGGGTTTTGATCCACGAGTGTTGGTTGCAATCCTCCGACGAAACGCTGACGATTCCAAATTGACCGAATCGGAAGCCCTACGGTATAATGTCGTGCCGCTTTGAAAAACGGCCGCCATTATTTTTTGAAACGAGGAACGAAGAATGACCAAACGTACGTATCAACCGAAGATCCGCCGCCGCGTGCGCGTGCATGGCTTTCGCAAGCGCATGGCTACGGCTGATGGGCGCGCTGTGCTCAAGCGCCGCCGTTTGCGCGGACGCGCGCAATTAACGAAGACCGCCAATAACCACGTGAAAAAAGTCCGCTGGTAGGCGGAAAGAGCGCGTTGAGGTACGGGTGCAGAGAAAGTTTCGTCTGACCCGGTCTGAAGATTTCAAGCGGGTGCGGCGTTCGGGCAAGTCGTATGCTCACCCGCTTGTCGTTTTGATTGTCCAAAAGAACGAGCAAGAAATCACGCGTGTGGGTGTGGGGGCGGGGCGCGCCGCCGGCAATGCCGTGCAACGCAACCGAGCCAAGCGGCTTTTACGTGAAGCCATGCGGACTTATCTCCCCAGCCTCGCGTCAGGTTTGGACGTGATCTTGGTCGCCCGCGCCGGGCTTGCCTCCGCCGCGTTAGCAGATACCCGCTCCGCCCTGCTCAACCTTTTACAGCGCGCCAAACTGATTCTGCCCCCGAATGAACCCTGAATTTCACTTGCACGATTATTCGCACGAGCCGCGCCTGCGCGATCTGCCGCGCACGTTGTGGAACTTGCCGCGCCTTGTCTTGCTTTCCGCGATCCGTTTGTATCAGATGACGATCTCGAAGGGGATTCCCGAAAACACCTGCCGCTTTTATCCCTCCTGTTCGCATTATGGGTATCAGGCGATCTACAAGCACGGCGCCCTCAAGGGCTTCGGGATGGCGGTCTGGCGCGTGGTGCGATGCAACCCTTTCAACCCCGGGGGATACGACCCCGTTCCATAGGAGTAATAATTTTCGATGAGAAAGAAATTCGTTATACTGACCATTGTTCTGGTCGCGGCTGTTTTCTTGAGCGGGTGTACGGGGGCAGTGGCTTGGCCGGGTCTATCCGCCGCCGGCGATGTGGCGTACCTGGCGAACACAAATATCGTCCACGCTGTGGATGTGGAGAACGGGAAACAATTGTGGACGTTTTCCGGCGAACGCGGCGGCTTTTCGTTTTTCAATACGAACCCCAGCCTGTTCGTATCCACCCCGGTGGTGACGGAAGAAGGGTTGGTGATCGTCCTCGACTCAAGCAATAAACATATCATGTACGCGGTGGATCCCAACGATGTGGATTCCGAGGAACGGACCCCAAACATCGTTTGGACGTTTTCCGATGTGGATGGTCTGTGGATCGCCCCGCCGTTGCCGGTTGGCACACTTCTCTTTGCCCCCAATTCGGACGGCAATGTGTATGTCCTCGATCTGGCGGATGGCAAATCGGAGAAACGGGCGGTCAAGGTGATTGCCGTCTCCGAAGCGTCGGACGAGGAAGCGCGGTTGTGGGCGCAACCCATCTCAGACGGCGAACGTGTCTTCGTCACCTCGCTGGATAAAAGCGTGATTGCCATTGACATCGAATCGTACGAGATTCTCTGGCGCGAGGATTTGGGCGGCGCAGTGCCTGGCGGCGCTGTATTGGGCGCGGATGGCATGTTGTACGTCGGCTCGCTTGCCAAGCAACTCGAACGGTTCGACCCCGCCACCGGCGCGCACGAAGCGGTGCTTGAGACCAAAGGCTGGATCTGGGGAACCCCGGTCGTCAACGGCGACGCGCTGTATTTCGGCGATGTGGAAGGCTACGTCTATTCCTTCAATACCGCGGAGGGAACCCTGAATTGGGAAGCGCAACCGGACTCGTCCATCACAGCCAGCCCGTTGGTGATGGGCGATCGCATTTTGATCTCCACCGAATCGGGCAGTGTCTATGCTTTCGATGAGGAGGGCGGCTTTGAAGAATGGTATAAGCCCGACGCCGAAGGCAAGGCATACACCACCCCCGTGATCGCCGGCGACTTTGTGCTTGTCGCGTATTTGGAATCCGATTATTATCTCGTAGCCCTCGATGCGGAAGGCGACGAGAAATGGACCTTCTCAGGAGAGTAAGAGTAACCCGCCCATGAAAAATCCCGGCAACCAACCCCAGGCGCAGCGGCCCGAACTTCCCCAGGGCTTTGCCACCGAAACGCTGAAGACCATCGCGGTCATTGCGGTGCTTGTCCTCGCGTTTACGAATTTCAGCGTTGTGATCAACTTCGTTGTAAATATCCTGATCTTTATCTACACCTTCGTCGGTAAAAACTTCGGCATTGCCATCATTCTGCTCACCGTTTTGATCCGCCTCGTCACCTGGCCCCTGAACGCGCAGCAAATGAAGGGCGCCAAAGCCATGCAGGATATGCAGAATGACAAGGAATGGCTCGCCATTCAGAAAAAATACGCCAAAGACCGAGAGAAACTCGCGCAGGAACAAATGCGCCTGTATCGTGAAAAGGGCATCAACCCTTTCGGGTCCTGCTTGCCTACCCTCATCCAGTTTCCGATCTTGTTTGCGCTGATCCCCAGCATCACCTACGCCATCGGGTCCACCCCGTTGAGCATCCTCAAACTATCGAGCAGTTTATACTCGTTCCAGGATGTTGCCGCGCTGGTGCCGCTCAACAGCAAATTTTTATGGATCGACCTCGGCTTGCCGGAACGCACGGTCATTTTTGGGGTGGGCATCCCGGTGCTGGCGCTGATCGTGGCGCTCACCACCTACGTTCAAAGCAAACTGACCATGCCGGTCTCGTCGAACCCCGGCGATCAATCGGCAGCGACCGCGCGCATGATGAGCATTTACATGCCGGTCATGTTGTTCATGTTCTCGGTCAATTACGCCTCCGGGCTTTCCATCTATTTCGTCGCCAGCAACATTTTGAGCATTGTTCAATACGCCCTGATGGGCAAGGTCAACTGGCGAAATTTGTTACCCGGCGGCAAACAATCGTAACCACGAGGAGGCGGGCATGAACGAAAGAACCACGCTCGAGATCATCGCGCCCACGGTGGAGGAAGCGCTCGCCCAGGGGCTAGCGCAACTCGGCCTCACGGCGGACCGTGTCAGTGTCGAAGTGCTGGATGCCGGCGCGAAGGGGTTGTTCGGGTTGGGCAAAACCCAGGTGCGCGTCAAGTTGACGGTCATCCCCGAAGGCGGGATGCCGGCGGCTATGGAGGCGCAAGCCAAACCTGCGGTGGAGGCGAAACCGCGGGCGGTTCAACCCCAGGGTAAGCTTGCTCCCGCTCGTCCGGCGGAATCATCCCAGGACGAGATCGAGCACGACCTCATCCTCGACAGGACCGAGTCGGCGGTGTCGAAATTGAT
>CAYPCK010000283.1:0-4192 GCA_964409185.1 uncultured Anaerolinea sp.
CTGGGGCGGCTGCAGCTGCCGGCGGCAGGGACGGCTTTCCTCGCCGCGAACGCGACCGGGGCGTCGTGTCTCGGGCCACTCTCCGGCCTGAAGACGCAGCAATCCCGCTATCAGGAGGCCGTGACCGCCCTGGTCGCGGAGATGCGCCAGGCGCGGAAGAGGTCGCAGCCGAGCGAACATCCGAACGCAGGTTCGATGTTCAAGAATCCGCCCGGTGATTACGCGGGACGATTGATCGAGGTCTCCGGCTTGAAAGGCACGCGCATCGGCAACGCCGAAGTCAGCCCGTTGCACGGGAACTTCTTCATCAACCACGGGGCGACCCGCGCGGAGGACATCCGCAAGTTGATCCAGTTGGTGCAGAAGACGGTCTTGGAGAAGCAAGGCATCGAGCTGGAGTTGGAGATCGAGATGGTTGGAGAATGGTAAGTAGTAATTGGTAATTGAAACAACCCGGTGGTTGAGTAGCCGCGAGTGAAACGAGCGGCGTATCGAAATCACCAGTAAGCAGAGAAATTCTGTAACAGGATTACTTTTGAACATCGTTGGTTTCGATACGGCGGACGAACACCGCCTACTCAACCAACGGTACATAATTGATATGATAAACAAACTTCGCATTGCAGTGATCTTCGGCGGCCGCTCCGGCGAGCATGATGTCTCGCTCATGTCTGCGCGCTCGGTGCTCTCGGTGCTCGACCCCGCCAAATACGACGTGACCCAGGTCGGCATCACCCGCGCGGGCGCCTGGCTGACCGGCGATGACGTGATCGGAAAATTCGAGAAGAACGAAATCGAAAGCCTCATGCCTTTTGCACTCTCACCAAATCCATCAAACGCGATACGCAGTCTTGCCCTGAGCGAAGTCGAAGGGACGCCATACAAAATAGATGTTTTCTTCCCCCTCCTGCACGGCACCTTCGGCGAAGACGGCACAATTCAAGGTCTGTTCGAAATGGCGGATGTGGCGTACGTCGGTGCGGGCGTGGTTGGGTCGGCGGTCGGTATGGACAAAGGCGTGTTCAAGGAAGTGATGCGCGCGAACAACATCCCCGTGGTCGAGTCGATGTTGGTGTCGCGCAATGAGATCGAACAGAACATGAATGATGTGATCGAAAAAGCGGAAAAAGTTGGCGCGTATCCGCTGTTTACCAAGCCGGCGAATCTTGGCTCCTCCGTCGGTGTGACGAAATGCGCCAACCGCTCCGACTTGCAGGAAGGCTTGATGGAAGCCGCGACATTTGATCGGCGCGTGCTGATTGAACGCGGCGTGACGGACGCGCGCGAGATCGAGGTCAGCGTGCTGGGCAACGATGATCCTGCCGCTTCGGTGTGCGGCGAAATTCTGCCGAGCCGCGAGTTTTATTCATACGAATCGAAATACCTTGACGGCACCTCGGGTTTGGAGATTCCCGCCAAATTGCCGAAGGACGTCTCCGAACGGATCCGCGAGTATGCCGTGCGCGCCTATCAACTGATCGATTGCGCCGGCATGGCGCGCGTGGACTTTTTCGTCGAGAAGGATACGAACAGGATCTATTTGAACGAGTTGAACACCATCCCCGGCTTCACCGCGATCAGCATGTACCCGAAACTGTGGGAAGCCAGCGGTTTGCCCTACGCCAACCTTGTCGACCGTTTGATCGAACTTGCGCTCGAACGCAAAGCCGAACGAGACCGAACATCGCACACCTATCGGAGCCACGCATGAGCGACAAAAAATATATGAGCCGAGCCGAACTCGTCCGCTTGCGGCGGGAACGCGAACACGCCAGATATGTGGAACGCGCCGCGAAAGAAGCGACGCGCCCGCTGAAGTCCGTCAAACTGGCGCCCAAGCCGAAGACCGGCAAACGCCGCTTCCACATCGCAATGCCGGAAGTGCCGCGCGTGAACCTGCGGGCAATTCACCTGCCGAGGATTCACTTCCAACGCCCGCGGCTGGGATGGCGATTGCTCTCCTTTTTCCTGGTGGCAGTTCTTGGCGCGGCGACCTACTTGGCGTTCAACCGTCCTGAATTGCGCGTGACCGAAGCGCAAGTGGCCGGTAATCAGATCCTCACCTCTGCCGAATTGAATTCGGTGATGGGCGTAGCCGGTCAACCGATCTTCCTGCTGGTCCCCTCCGAGTTGGAGACGCGCCTGCGGCTGAATTACCCGGAGATCTCCGCCGTTCATGTGGAGGTTTCACTGCCGAATCTTGTGACGGTTCAGATCGTCGAACGCAAGCCGTTCATCCGTTGGGAGCAGAACGGCGCGTACACGTGGGTTGCCGAGGACGGCGTGGCGTATCGTCCGCGCGGCGAAATGGTGGGGCTCATTTCGGTGGTGGCTGAATCAGCCCCACCCGTGGTCGGAGGCGGGACCGATCCGCTGGTGCCGACTCCGTTCATCACGGTTGAGATGGTGCAAGCGTTGAAGGGACTTGCCGCGCACGTCCCGCCCGGTTCGGTCATCCTGTATGGCTGGAACGACCCCCGAGGCTGGCGCGCCTATTTCGGCGCGACGGCAAGCGACGTTGAATTAAAGATGCGCGTGTATGAAACCATGGTGACTTCGTTGACCGAACGCGGCATCCGCCCCGCGCTGATCAACGTGACATACCCGACCGCGCCGTATTACCGGATGAATCAATAATGATGTAGGGGCGGGGTCACCCCGCCCCTACACAACCAAAAGGAATCATGGAAGAAATCGTAGTAGGCATCGACGTAGGCACGACAAAGATCTGCACCCTCGTGGGACGCGTGGAGGAGGATAACCCCATCCGCATCCTCGGCGTGGGCATCGAACCTTCGGATGGAATCCGCAAGGGCATCATCGTGGACCTCGCCGCGGCGACACAAGCAATCTCGCGTTCGGTGAAGAAAGCGGAATCCACGTCGGGGTTGGAGATCACCTCCGCGTTGGTGAGCATTGCCGGCGCGCACGTGTCGTCGGTGAACAGCCGCGGCGCGACAGCCGTCCGCGGGAAGGCGATCGAACAGTTCGACCTCGATCACGCGATGGAGCAGGCGCGCGCGGTGGCGATCCCCAACGACCGCGAGATCATCCACGTCATCCAGCGCGGGTTCTCGGTGGACGGGCAGGACGGCATCCGCTCGCCGCGCGGGATGCACGGCTACCGCCTCGAAGTGGAGGCGCACATCGTCACCGCCTCCGCCGCGACGGTGGATAATTTGCGTCATTGCGTGGGCGCGGGCGGCGTGAAGATTCAGGAATTCGTGTTGAACCCGCTCGCGTCCGGCGAAGCGGTGTTGACGGAACAAGAAAGGCAAATGGGCGTGGCGGTATGCGACATCGGCGGCGGCACGGCAGATTTGGCGATCTATGTCAACGGTGATGTGTGGCACACGATGGTGCTGGCGGTGGGCGGGAATCACATCACGCAGGATATTGCGCACGGGTTGCGATTGCCGTTCGCGCAAGCCGAAGACGTGAAGAAACAGCAGGGTCACGCGGTGCGCGGCGAGGTCGGTTCGGAGGAGTATTTTTCCGTGCGCCCGTTCGGCGAAGACCGCGCCGTGCAGATCAACCGCCAGGAACTTGCCGAGATCATCGAGGCGCGCGTGGCGGAAACGTTCGGGTTGATCTTGCAGGAGATCAAACGCTCGGGGTACGACGGTTTATTGCCCGCGGGCATGGTGTTGACCGGCGGCACCTCGGCATTGCCGGGCATCCAACGTGTGGCAGGCGAAGTGCTGAACATGCCGGTCCGCACGGCGCAACCGGAAAATATTTCCGGTCTTGTCGATCGGTTGAAAGCACCGGCGTATTCCACCGGTGTCGGTCTGTTGCAGTGGGCGCTTTCGATGCAAGACGAGGAGAACAGCCTCGGTCGGAACCGCCGCGCGAAAGGAGAGAAACGCATGGGCTTGAGTGTGGTGAAAAAGATCCTCGGGCGCATTTTGCCGTGAACCTGCCGCTGAGTCGCAGAGACGCGGAGAAAATAAAAACTGCGCGGCACCGCTCGCTTGCGCAGTCTGTGGCTAACAAATGCGTTACTTAAAATTTTGAAACATCGAATCAAAAGCAAGTATCATTCAAACAATGTTTGATGGAGGCACAACATGGACTCGACTAGAAAGCATCACGATCAGCAAACAGAAACCTTCGCCCGCATTAAAGTGATCGGTGTGGGAGGCGGCGGCTCGAACGCCGTTAACCGCATGATTGACGAAGGCATTCAGGG
>CAYPCK010000284.1:0-4186 GCA_964409185.1 uncultured Anaerolinea sp.
CTCAACCTGATCGGGCAAACCAGCAGTCTGTTCGACGTGCTGGCGTTCATCGCCATGATCGTCGCCTCGCTGGGCGTGGTGAACACGATGACCATGAACGTTCTCGAACGCACGCGCGAACTCGGCATGTTGCGCAGTCTCGGCATGACGCGCGGACAGGTGATCAAAATGATCCTCGCCGAGGCGTTGCTGATCGGCGTGATCGGCGGCGGGTTAGGCTTGCTCTTCGGCTTGTTCCAATCGCACGTGGTCATTTCCACGGTGAATTCCAGCGCGGGCTACAACCTGACGTACATCCTGCCCATGCAGGGAATCGTCGTCAGCGTCGTCATCGCGTTGGTCGTCTCGCAATTGGCGGCGATCCCGCCGGCGGCGCGCGCGGCGCGATTGCGAATCATCGAAGCGATCCAATTCGAATGAAAACCTACATCGTCCCCCTCGAAGGCGGTCGGCAAGCCTCGAAGCCGGAGGTGGGCGGCAAGGGGTTGAGTTTGTTGTGGCTTGCCCGGCAGGAATTCAAAACCGCGCCGGGATTCATCGTCGCCACAGAAGCGTTCATTGACGGTCAATTTGGAGGCGCGAAAACCCAGTCCCAAATCGAGGAAGCGATCCGGGAGGCGTATCAACAATTGGGCGGACGCGTGGCGATCCGTTCCTCGATGGTGGCTGAAGACAGCGCGGACGCTTCGTTCGCGGGACAGCTGGATACCCACCTCAACATCGAAGGCGCTGACGCGGTGATACAGACCGTCCGCGCGTGCTGGGCTTCGATGGCGAACCCGCGCGTCAGCGAATATCTCAAGCGCCGCAACGGCGCTTTCGACATTGCGATGGCGGTCGTCGTGCAAAAAATGGTCGAAGCGCGGGCGGCGGGTGTGGCATTCTCGGCTGACCCGATCTCCGGCGAGGACGTGGTCGTTATCGAAGCGACCGCCGGCTTGGGCGATGCGGTTGCGGGCGGGACAGTGAATCCCGACCGCTGGGTTGTCGATTCACAAAATAATATCGTTGAATCGATACAAAATTCAGAAACGACGCCCGCATTGACGACAGCACAAGCGCAAGGACTTGCCGCGCTCATACGCCAAGTTGCCCTCAAGGCAAATTCGCCGCAGGATGTGGAGTGGGCGCGGGATGAGACCGATTTTATCCTGTTGCAGGCGCGTCCGATCACATCGCTGGCGGGCAAGGATGTGTATTCCAGCAAGTTCGTTTCTGAGATGGTGCCGGGGCTGATCAAGCCGCTCGTCTGGTCAACGACGACCTCGGCGATCGCGCAGAACGTGTTCGCGCGCGTCTTCGATGAGTTACTGGGCGCGGGCAACGTGGACGCGTCGAAATTGTTGAAGCGCATTCACTCGCGGGTGTACGCAAACGTCACGCTGCTCGGCAAAGCGTGCGAGCAATTGGGTTTGCCCGCCAATTTCTTTGAAACGATCACGCGCGGCGAACGCCCTACGAACGTGCGAAAATCCTTCCTGTCCTTCAACAATCTGACCGAAAAGGTTCGACTATTGCGATTCATCTTTCGCAACAGGCACGCTGCGCCGCGAGTGAGATTATTCATCGAGCGGCGAGGACAGGAACTGGAGCCGTTCCGCCGAACCGACTGGGACTCCAAATCGTCGGATGAATTGCTGGCGTCCCTCGATCAACTCAGGGAGTATCACGGCGAGGTGCAGTGGCACATTTTCATCACCGCGCTGAACATGAGCGTGCGGAACCGCCTCTTGGGAAGAATGATCGAGCGCGCGACGGGTGATGCCGCAACAGGCGATCTGCTGAGCGGAGCCGCGCCATCGCAGGCGTTGGGCGCAAACCACGCCTTGCAAGAAATGGCAGGGCTGGCACGGGAATTGGATGTTGAGTCTCAACAAATGCTGTTCGAGGGCGACAATCCTTCGATTCGCAGGGTATTATCGGCAAGCGAGGAGGGAGGTAAAGTAGCGCGGAAAATGGATGAATTCCAATCGCGCTACGGGTTCCTCAGCGCGAACGGCACGGACTTTTCACTGCCCGCGTGGCGCGAGACCCCGGCGCTGGTATGGCAGATGGTGGGGAGAATGGTCAAGCAGCTGCACTCATCCGCCGCGGATAGTTCGACGCGGCGACAAGCCGCTTTGCAAACAGTGAGATCGAAGTTAAGTCCGTTTCAACGCAGGAGGTTCGAGGCTCTGCTTGCGGCGACGATCAATTTCATGGATCTGCGCGAGCGCGTCAGCCAGTTGATCTCGGAGGACGCGTATTTGATGCGCTGTATTTATCTCGCGCTTGCGAATCAACTGGTACGGCAAAACAAACTGAGTCAACGCGATGACATTTTTTATCTCAGTCACGAAGAAGTCGTCGCGTTGGCGCGAGGGGAGATCAATGCCGAAGAGGCGAATCGGCTGATCGAAGCAAGACAGATCGAACTGAGGCGGGACGCGGAACTCGATCCGCCTGAAATTCTGCGCGGGGAAATGTCGTCCTCGCGGGTTTCATCGCTCACCGAAAACGACTCCGATGTGTTGACCGGCATCAGCGGGAGCGCCGGAGTCGTCGAAGGACGAGCGCGCATTGTGCGCGACCCTTCGCTTGCGCCGCGCGATTTGTCGCGCAGTGATATTTTGATCGTGCCGTTCACCGACGTGGGCTGGACGCCCCTGCTCGCCGGCATCGGCGGGATCGTGGCGGAAACGGGCGGGCAACTTTCACACACTGCCATCGTGGCGCGCGAGTACGGCTTGCCCGCCGTGGTGAGCGTGAAGCGCGCCACGCAGCGCGTGCGCGAGGGACAATGGATCTTGGTGGACGGCGCGCAAGGGCGCGTGCATTTGAAACAGGAGGCTGAAGCATGAACACGACTGTGATTGTGACCGCGGCGGCGGTCGGTTATCTCTTCGGCTCGATCTCGTTCGCGCGGGTGGTGGCGCGGCTCTTTGCGCCGGAGATCAACCCTGCGAACGTGAGGCTCGACATCAAAAACAGCGAGGAGAAATTCGAAGTCGGCGTGACGAGCGCGACAACGCTTTCAATGCAGGGGGGTCCGAAACTCGGCTTCCTCACCGCCGTACTCGATATGCTCAAAGTGGCGCTGCCCACCCTCTATTTCAAAACGCAATATCCCGGCGAATATTATTTCCTTGTCGCCGCGCTGGCTGGCATGATCGGACACGTGTGGCCCGTGTGGTATCGCTTCCGCGGCGGGCGCGGGCTGACCGCCGTGTACGGCGCGATGTTCACCGTGGATTGGGTGGGCGCGTTCGTCACCTTCTTTGGCGGGATGTTGCTGGGCATCGTCGTGATCCGCGACCTGCTGGTGGCGTATCTCTCCGGCTTGTGGCTGTTGGTGATCTGGTTATGGTTCCGCACGCACGATCTTGCCTACGTTTGGTACGGGCTCGCGGCGAATTTTATCTTCCTTTTCTCGATGATCCCCGAGATCAAACAATATCTCGACCTCCGGCGGCGCGGATTCGGCGCGGACATCGGTGAGACGGTGCAACTGACCGGCATGGGGCGCGGCATCTACCGCTTCGCCAAACGGTTGAAGTTGATTCGCGACACCTCGCCTTCTCGCACCGGGGGAGGACAGGGGGAGGGCACGCAGTGACTCCTCAACCGATCGTTCTCTTCGGCGGTTTTTTGAGCGTGCCTTCCATTTACGATGGGATGAGGAATGAGATCTCACGCGTGAGCGGTCAAAAAGTTTGGATCGTGCCAGCCTACACTCATCATTGGTTGACGGCTGTCGTGCCTGCGGGCTGGGCTTTGCTCATCCGCAAGTTGGATGCGACCGTGCGCGAGGCGGTGAAGACCTCCCCCACAGGCAAAATCACCCTGATCGGTCACAGCGCGGGCGGAGTGATGTCGCGGCTGTATCTGGGCTCCAAACCGTTTTACGGTCATATCTTCAACGGCATTCAATGGGTGGACACAATCGTCACGCTCGGCAGTCCGCATTACAACTATCGCGGCGGGCGGTTACGAAATGAAGTGAACAAGATGTATCCCGATGCACACTTCTCTCCGCAAGTGAAATATATTTCTGTGGCGGGAAAGTCCGTGCAAGGAAAACGCGACGGCACGTCTGCAGAACGCCGAATCTATGGCGCATACCAACGGTTATGCGGAGACGGCTCAGCATGGGGTGATGGATTAGTGCCGCGCGAATCCGCGTTGTTGAAAGGCTCCGAACAGGTCC
>CAYPCK010000285.1:0-4182 GCA_964409185.1 uncultured Anaerolinea sp.
GTTCGATGATGTTCGAGGCGGCTTCATCGGCGGCAAGTTGAATATTATAGACAGCCTTGTCGGTGAAACCGTATTCGTGGGCGATGGAGCCCACAAATTCGCGAATTTCGTCAAGGAATTCAAACTTCGCCGGGAATTGGATCGTCTGCATCCGATAAAATCAAAGCCGCCTTAGCAACCTATGGCTGAAGGCGGCTCATCCCTCGTTGCGTTCGTCTTTTCTTCAACCTGGATAAGGCGCCGGATTTAGAAGTACCCGACGGCGTTGAGAGGATCATCGAACGTTTTGAATAGTTCGGTAAAGCCAGCCAGTTCAAGCGCTTCACGGATGCGCTCGGGCACCGCCGCTAACACCACTTCACCGCGGTTATACTTCTTGGCATTGCGCTGGGCGGCAAGC
Source organism: uncultured Anaerolinea sp. (assembly GCA_964409185.1). GTDB lineage: Bacteria > Chloroflexota > Anaerolineae > Anaerolineales > Villigracilaceae > Defluviilinea. The sequence continues at coordinate 401 of CAYPCK010000285.1, forward strand.
AAGGCGCGAAAACCAGCGCTGGACATGTACTCCAACTCGCTCATGTCCATCACTAATTTGTATTTGCCGTTTTCATTTGCCTTATCTAGCGCTTGCGCCAATTGCGGCGCGGTGGCGCTATCCACCCTGCCTTTGACCTTGACCAATTCGCAATGCTTGAATTCCTGAGTCGTGATTTCCATGGTACATCCTCCAGGTTGAATATGCGTTGCTTGCTGGTAAAATTATAACATGAGTAAAAGAGGGCGGAAATCGGAGGACGGATGGGAAATTTAGCCGCCACCAAAAACGGAAAATGGGTTTAGAATGTCGGTACGCGAGCGCCTGTGAATAACCCTTATCGAAAACCCAACCTGGTCATGCTGGTCGAAGATAATGCGGACCATGCCGAACTGGTCATCCGCACCCTCGAAGAGCACCGCATCCTTAACAAAGTGCAGCATTTTTTCGACGGACAATCGGCGCTCGACTACCTGCAACACCGAGGCGAATACTCGAATTTGGATCAAGCCGCCCGTCCCGAAATCATTCTCCTCGACCTGCGTCTCCCCAAAGTGGACGGGATTGACGTGCTGAAGACCATCAAGGAAGACGACCTCCTGCGAACGATACCGGTAATCATCCTCACCACCTCCGAGGCGGAAAAGGATGTATCACGAGCGTATTTCAACCACGCAAACAGTTATCTTGTAAAACCGGTTGGGTACCCGGAGTTCAAACAACTCATGGACGATCTCCTGCATTATTGGCTCGGGTGGAACACGGGCATACGAATAAAGGAATGAAAGAAATTGAAAAGGACAGCCCCGGTGGCTGTTCTTCTTTTTTACGGGGGAATACAAAACACTCCCTATGCACCCGTTGATTGACACCCCCTTTCACATCGGGTATGCTTCGCCCGTCCGGGCAGGCCCGGCGCGGCAGAACCTTTCAAACCCCGCCAGGGTCGAAAGACAGCAACGGTAAGAAAGCGCATCTGGGCGCCGCCGGAATCCTGCCCGGACATTTATCATGAAAACAAACCGCTGGATCATTCCTATCATTATGTTGATCGCCGGGTTGGGGGTTGGTCTCGCCTATGGCTGGCTCATTGATCCCGTCGAATTCACCGACCTGACACCCGATACTCTGCGCGCCGATTTCAAAGCCGATTATGTCCTGATGATCGCCGAAGCGTATCAATCGCATCGCGACGCCGGCATCGCCGCCCGTCAACTTGCGGTGTTCGGTTCGCAATCCCCAACCTCCATCGCAACCCAGGGGCTTGAATATGCCCGAACCAACCGCTTCGATGATTCCGACGTTGCACTGATTCAGGAACTCGTCACCGCCCTGCAAGCCTGGAGCGGACTCCCGTGAGTCGCATCCCTTGGACAACCCTGCTGGCGCTTCTGATCGGAATTGGCGCCGGGCTCGCCTACTCGTGGGTATTCTCTCCTCTTCAAGTGGTCGACTCGGTGCCCGCCGCCCTGCGCTCAGATTTCAAAGACCAATACAGGTCTGCTATTGCCGCCGCGTACTCCAGCACAGGGAACTTGGAACGCGCCCGAGCGCGTCTTTCCCTGCTCGGCGACCTTGACCCTATTCAGGCATTGAACGCAGACGCACAGCGCCTGCTGGCAAACGGAGAATTTCAAGCCGCCAATCAACTTGCCCTGCTTTCTGCCGCGCTGCAAGGCAATGAAACGCCATTCATCCCACCGGCAACGCCGACCGCGGCGCTGGCGAACATCACACCCACTCCTCCAAATACCGCCTCAGCGCCCGAGGCAATATCATTTCCCACTCTGGCTTCATCCGCCACATTCGAATTCCTCCCCACACAGGTCGTTATCATCGCATCCACGCCACGCCCGACACTGACACCCATTCCCACTACGGGCGCGCCATTCGAATTGATTGCTCAGGAATCCTTCTGCGATTCAAAATTGCCCGACGGTTTATTACAGGTACTGGTGCTGAACGCAAACCGGCGGCAACTGCCCGGTGTGGAAATCAGAATCACCTGGGATGTGAACGAGGATCGCTTCTTCACAGGTTTGAAACCCGAACTTGGGAATGGCTACGCCGATTTCCTTATGACCCCAAACATCACCTATGCCGTGCAACTCGCCCAGGGAAGCGACATCGCAACAGGGTTGACTGCCCCCTCCTGCCAGACGGATGTCGGCGAAAATTATTTTGGGGGGTTCAAACTCACCTTCCAACAACCGAAATAAAACATCCCTCTCGAACGAGAGGGATGTTCATTCATGGCATGGGGTTGTTGTTCGCCCAGTCGTTGCCGATTCTGATTTCCACATCCACCGTTTGCGCGGGGTCGGGCTTGATCTGGATCAGCGCGCTCTGGGTGATGCCGAAGACGGTCTGCAAATATTTCAGCGTGTACAACTTGGGAGCATACAATACGATCACCGTGCGGTCATACGTGCGGTCGGCGGTACCGACCTCAGTGACCTGCATCCCTTGCGCAAGGAAATAGTTACCGGTGTTGGTCTCCAGCCCGGGAGCGAATGATCCGTTGAGCACGCGCACGCGGGCAAGGTCGGCGCGCATCAAGGCGGTCAGGTCGTTCTGCGGCGCCAGCGGGCTGAGCGCGCCGGCAGAGGTGAAGATCTCGTCGCGCAGGATGCGGATCTTATCGGGCAGAGGCTTCATGATGCTGGCATCCTGCCCGCCAAGGACCACGTTATCGAACGCCACCATGGTCGTGTCAATCGCGCCCTGCTTAATGCTTTCCACCGGAATATCCTTCGCCAGCACCGCCAGTTGGAGCGCGACATCGAACGGCATATTCGTGCGAATGCCGGCGGAAAACTCGTTGTACATCTCGTCCGCCTGACCGATCAACGTGGGGAAGTTCGCCGGGTCAAGCACCTTGTCGCGGATCGCGAGGATAACCTTTTGCTGGCGTTGGGCGCGCGAGAAATCACCCTCGCCTGATTTACGATGACGAACATAGGCAAGGGTGGTTGTGCCGACCATGTGCCGCATGCCGCAACACGTCAGCCTTACTTTATCCGTCCCGCCGCCAACCGGGTCGAGCCGCAAGTCTTCGTCGTTGTAAATATCGACTCCGCCGATCCGATCAATGAATTGCACAAACGTGTTGAAATCAATCTGGGCGTAATACTGCACAGGCACGCCGATGAATTGTTCGACGGTTTTACGCGCCAACTCGGGACCGCCGCCGGGGAGTTTATTCCCCTCGCCCGAGGAATAGGCGGTATTGATGCGACTGTAGCCAAACCCCGGGATATTCACCCACATATCGCGCGGAATGGACAACATGCCGGCGGTCTTCGTCAACGGGTCGATGGTCAAAAGAATCATCGTATCGGAACGCGGCGCGCTGGTGTCGGTATCGCGCGCATCGAGCCCGATGATTAAGATCGTGATGCGGCTCGCGCCATCCCAGGCGGGCGGCAGGTCGCTGGCGGGGATGATCACGGGGTCGGGCAAATTCTCCGGACCCGCAACCGGCGTCCCTTCGCTGTTGGTGATGGTGGGACCGTTCAACCCAGCCTGCACTGTTCCGCAATTTGCGGGAGGCGAGCCAGCCAACGGAGTGAGCACCCAACACGTCGTCAAGTTCCTGACCACCACAAAAGCGCCGATCGTCAATCCAGCCATGGCAACCCAGAAAATAATTGTCGCAAGCGCGGGACGTTTTGTGTTTTTTAGAAAATTCATCATTGTTACACCGGTTTCAAATACACCATATCTAATCCAAGTCGTTCCAATCCTTCTTTTGCCCAATACTGTAACAGCGCCGAATCATC